>CADDZN010000299.1 GCA_902812375.1 bacterium
CTCGCGCGACGATGCCGAGGCGCGGTTCAACGCGTTACCGTCCGTCACGCCGCGCGAGAGCGACAACGAGCTCCTCGCCGCGCTCGAGGAGCTGAACATCGCGGAAGAAGAGCTGCGCGCGCAACACGAGTCGCTGCTCGACGCGCACCAGAGTCTCGAGCACGAGCGTGAACGCTATCGCATTCTCTTCCACCTCGCGCCCGATCCTTACATCGTCACGGACGAAAGGGGAAAGATCGAGGAAGCCAATGCTGCCACCGCGCTGCTGCTGGGCATCGAAAGCTCGAAACTCGAAGACAAATCGCTCTTCATGTATCTGGACAGCGAGAGTCGGCAGAGTGTCAGGTCCGCGCTGACCGACCTGGCCGCGTCCGGCCGCATCGATAAATGGCAACTCGGGATTCGCACCGCTGGTAATGGAATAGCGCAGGTGGAAGCAACCGTATCGGTCGGCCAGCGTAGCGGCGGCACGGGATTCATTTGCTGGTTATTGCGCGACATCACCGAGCGCCTCAGAACTGAGGACAGTATGCGCGCCCTCAACCGGGCGCTCAACGCACGAGTAGCGCAGCGCACTCGGGAGCTCGAGCTTGCTCTCGAGGGAGAGCGTGCGGCACGCAAGGAAGCGGAAAGCGCGAATCGTATCAAGACCGAATTATTTGCGCGCCTCAGTCACGAGTTTCGCACTCCCCTGCATGCCGTCTCTGGATACCTCGAGATTCTCCAGCAGAACATCCACGGCGGTCTCACGGCGGACCAACGTCGCGACGTCGAGCGCATTCACCAGGCCCAGGAACATCTCATGGCACTGGTGAACATGATTCTCGATTTTGCGAAGCTGGAGGGCGGACCAATCGAATTGTCGATGGCCGAGATCCCCATCGAGGAGACACTGCGCGGAGCAGACACGCTGCTCGAGCCCCAGTTCGCGAAGAAAGCTATCATCTTCACGCACCATGCTGGTAATCCCACGCTCACTGCTTTCGCCGATCGTGAAAAAGTGCAGCAGATTATTCTGAACCTGCTCGCGAACGCCATGAGGTTCACTCCTTCGGGCGGCGCGGTGGACCTCGATTGGCGCATCGAGAACGACAATGTTGTCGTGCGGGTAAAGGACACCGGACCGGGCATTCCTGGCGAGAAGACGGAGCAGATCTTCGAGCCGTTCGTGCAACTGCGCGAGCCTGGTTCCGTGCCGAGCGGCGGCACGGGGCTTGGTCTGGCAATCAGTCGCGACCTCGCGCGCGCGATGGGCGGCGACGTCAACGTGAACAGCTCAGTGGGCCGCGGTTCTGTATTCACACTGACGCTCCCTCTGCGCAAACACGTCCTCGCGTCCAAGCTTTCAGCTCCCAAGACCGCTGGTTAACTTTGAATGCGTCCAACGCATTCACGGAGCTGACATTGCAGCAATCGACAGCGGCACTCTACGATTTGGTGGAGGACCCCTCCGTCTTCATCAAGCAGGACTGGAGCTCCTACACGCCTGAAGATCACGCTGTCTGGGGTCTGCTCTACGACAGACGCATGAAGGAGCTGCGAAAGAATGGCAGCCGCATTTTCCTGAAGGGCGCGGATACTATTGGGCTCAAGCGGGAGAGTGTACCAGACCTGGCCGAAGTGAACCGTAGACTCGCGCCACCGACCGGCTGGGAAGCCGTTCCCGTGTCGGGATACATTCCCGCGAAGAGTTTTTTTCAATGTCTCTCGCTGCGGAAATTCCCGACGACGGTCACCATCAGAAAACGGGAACAGCTCGACTACCTGCCGGAGCCCGACATTTTTCACGATGTGTTCGGGCATGTGCCTCTTCACGCCGATCCTGTCTTCGCGGATTTCCTTCAGCACTATGGCCAGGTAGCAGCGGCCGCCGAGAATGAAGAAGACACCACGCGCATGGCTCGCCTCTTCTGGTTCACGGTCGAGTTCGGGCTTATCCGCGAGAACGGCGAAATCAAAGTTTACGGCTCGGGGCTCATTTCATCGCAGGGCGACGCCGCCAACGCACTCGGCCCCAAGTGCGACCGCAGGCCCTTCTCTCTCGACGCGGTATTCAATCAACCCTTCGAGATCGACCACTTCCAGGACGTGCTTTTCGTCACTGAATCCTTCGACCAGCTCTTTCAAGCCGTCGAAGAAGCAGGGCGGAGAATCGGAACGATTCGATAGGCGCTCCGCCTCCCGTCGAAGTTGATACTTCCGGGAGCTAACCGCGTCGAGAAGGGTAGTTAATGGGCAAGCAAATAACGCCGTTCGCAGCCGAAAGGCTGCTGAAGACCGCATCTCGTGGTTTTAAAGTTGCGAGCCCGGGTAGCTTACGCGATCGCCAAACCTCTTCTCGAGTAATCTTCATGAGTAGCTTGTCGTTCGTCGCTTCAGTCTTAGCTGTCGCGCTCGTTGTCGCGTGCTCCGACTCCACTGGGCCTACCGTCCTTGCGGTGAAAAGTGGCGACAAACAGACCGCCTTGGCTGGAACACCCGTGCCGGCACCCATCGTCATTTCCGGCACCGGTGGGCAGAACGCGACCTTCACCGTCCTCGCGGGCGGCGGCACTCTGTCCAGCACGACCGGCACCGTCAACGCCGATGGTACGGTCACCGCGCCGACCTGGACGCTCGGCAAGAGTGCAGTGCCGCAGCAACTGGAAGTCACGATCGGATCCAGGAAGATCGTGATCACTGCGAACGTTCAGACGAGCTACAAGATCGATCTCCGATTCTTTGGCAGAACGATGACCGCTGCCCAGCAAGCGCTGTTCACGAACGCGGCAAACAGAATTCGCGCAATTGTCGTGGGGCAACTACCGGTCGTAACCATAAGCGCCAGCGATTCCGCGGCGACGGCCTGCGGTGTTACCGGCGTACCAGAACCCACTGGCAGCGTAGACGGGATTCTTATCTACGCGTCGATCGACTCAATCGACGGGCGCAACAAGATTCTGGCACAGAGCGGCCCATGCTTTGTGAGAGTGCAAAACACTCAGCTCGACTTTCGCACCTCGATCGGCGTCATGAAATTCGACTCCGCCGATATAAATTCACTCGCGGGCTCGGGCAATCTGCAGGAAGTCATTACCCACGAAATGCTCCACGTCGTAGGTTTTGGTTCCTTCTGGGCGTTTCCGGGAGGCGATTCGGCAGGCAAGGTTCTGCTGATTAATCCCGGCGCAGATGTCCGCTACACGGGTCAGGGCGGGATAGCGGGCTGCCAGGCGATCGGTGGCGTGTCGACCTGCGCGACCAGCGTTCCTGTCGAAGGTAGCCAGGGTGGGGACGGCACAATCAACTCGCACTGGCGCGAAACGACTTTCAATAACGAGCTGATGACCGGGTTTCTGAACTCGGGCGTAAACCCTCTCAGCAAGATGACCATCAAGTCGCTCGAAGATCTGGGCTACACCGTGGATGCATCAGCAGCAGATCCGTTCACCATCCCTGGCGGCAGCGTCCGCGCAAGCTTCCGCGCTGACGATATTACCGCCACGACGACCCCTGGCGCATGGGAGAAGCCGCTCCCGCGCGCTCCTCGGGGTTTGCCGACTACCGGGATACCACAGAGCTCGGGGAGCAAATGATGAAAAACATTCTGGGGCGGTCAATGTTCGTGATCGGCGCGCTCGCTGTAGCTGGCTGCACTTCTTCCCGCCAACGCGCGTCAGACACTACTGCCGCATCGTCGACGATTCCAGCGGTTCCTGGTGGACCCAGCGATAGCGTCTCGAATCTGCCCTCTACCACGCCGAGCACTACCGGGGGGTCGGCGTCGACCACGTCGAGATCGAATCAAAGCGGCACGATAGTCAAGCGTACCGGAAATTCTTCCTCAACGGAACGCAGCACCGCGAGCGACAGCGGAATAATCGGGCGTGATAGTGTGATCCGCTTTCGTGTTCGCGGTCTCCCAACAGCCAGCTCGACGCCGACCCGCAGATAATTTCAAACATCCCGCAACGCGACGATCGGCGTTTCTCGGAACACATCTCGGCCGGCGAGGAGCCCGATCAGCAGGGTGAGCGCGACGATCGCTGCCGCGATTGATGCAACAGGCAGGAGCGGAAGCGCGAATGGTATCTTGAATAGATAGCGCACTACTGCCCACCCGCCAGCAATCGAAAGCAGCATCCCGGTTAACGCGCCAAGGACGCCGAGCAGCGAATATTCCGCGAGCAGAATCTTCGCTATCTGCCCTTGGGTCGCACCAAGCGTCTTCAGCAGAACTCCTTCACGCACCCGTGCCCGACGTGTGGCCGACACCGCGCTGAAAAGA
>CADDZN010000300.1 GCA_902812375.1 bacterium
CGCTGGCCTGGATCGCGCGAGTCACGCCGACTGAAAAACTCGACGGACACGTGCTTTTCACCGCTCTTCACGCGTCTTCGACTACGACTTTGCCACGCAGCATATTCATGCCGCACCTGAAGTCGAATTCTCCCGTCTTCTCGGGCGTGAATTCCACCGGCGTCGTCTTGAACGCCGGCAGCGACCGCGCAATTCCGAAGTCCGGAAAAACCACTTCCTCGCTGCACGACGCGGTTTCGTCGCGGTAGAAGTCCAGTCGAACTGGCCGGCCACGTTTCACAACGATCAGGTCGGGATCGTAACCACCTTTCACTGTGATTTGCACTTCCTGCACGCCTTCCTCGGTCTCAGCGGCAACCGTTCCCTCACGCTCGCCAAAGAAGTACCACAGGATCAGCACAATCAGCACGAGAGCGCCAATCAACACCACGATCTCCGCTGCGTCGACGCGCGCAAGCATGCTCACGCTGCCGCCACCTGGATATTTCGCGGACGGAATCGGCGCAGTCTCAGGCTGTTCATCACGACTGACACACTCGAGAACGACATCGCGGCACTGGCGATGATTGGCGACATCAGCCATCCGGTGAACGGGTAAAGAACTCCCGCGGCGACGGGAATTCCGACCACGTTGTAGACGAACGCCCAGAAAAGATTCTGCTCGACGGTGCGGATCGTCGACCGCGAGAGCTCGATGGCCGAGACGACGCCGCGGAGATCGCCGCGGATGAGGGTGATGTCGGAAGCCTCGATCGCGACGTCTGTGCCGGTGCCGATAGAGATGCCGATGTCGGCCTGAGCGAGCGCGGGCGCATCGTTTATTCCGTCGCCGACCATCGCCACGACTTTCTTCTTCTCCTGCAGCTCGCGAACGTGCCGCGCCTTGTCCTGAGGGAGAACCTCGGCCAGCACGCGATCGACGCCGACGGTGCGCGCGACCGCGTCGGCCGTACGCCGGTTGTCACCGGTGATCATGACGACCTCGAGGCCGAGTGCCTTCATCGCGCGAATAGCGGCGGCTGACTCGGGTTTCACCTCGTCGGCGACTGCGATGACTCCGAAGACTCGGCTATCGACGGCAGCAAAGACCGGTGTTTTGCCCGCGGCGGCAAGCGCCTGGGATTTCTGCTCGAGCTCGCCGAGCTCGATCCCTTGATCACGCATCAGCTTTGCATTGCCGATGATAATTGTTCGTCCGGAGACTGTCGCGTCGATGCCGTGGCCAGCCGTCGCTTGAAACCGCTCGGGCTTTGTGAGATTGATGCCGCGCGTTCGAGCGGCAGCCGTGATTGCCGTCGCGATCGGATGCTCGCTCACCTGTTCCGCCGACGCGATGAGAGTGAGAAGCTCCTCTTCCGATTTGCCATTTACCGGAATCACATCCGTGAGAGCCGGACGTCCCGCGGTCACCGTTCCGGTCTTGTCCAGAATGATGGTCGTGAGCTTGTGCGCCGTTTCGAGCGCCTCGCCGCCCTTGATGAGAATTCCGTTCTCCGCGCCTTTCCCCGTTCCTACCAGGACGGCGGTGGGCGTCGCGAGTCCGAGCGCGCACGGACACGCGATTACCAGCACAGCGATGGCGTTGACGAATGCGAGAGCGAAGCGGACGTCGAGCGGCGCGAACAGGAACCAGACGGCAAAAGTCGCGACCGCGATGCAGAGCACGATCGGCGTAAAGATTCCGCTGATCGTGTCGGCGAGGCGGGCGATGGGTGGCTTGGACGCTTGCGCATCCTGCACGAGCTTGACGATTTGCTGGAGTGCCGTGTCCTTGCCGACTTTGGTTGCCTCGAAGCGGAAGCTTCCGGAAGTGTTCATTGTCGCAGCGAACACTTCGTCGCCGAGCGTCTTGTCTACTGGCAAGCTCTCGCCGGTGAGGAATGATTCATCGACCGCTGACGCGCCCTCGGTAACTTTCCCGTCCACCGGAATTTTCTCTCCCGGACGCACGAGGAGCTTGTCGCCTGGAACCACATCCTCCACGGGAATGTGCAGCTCGCGCTCGGCGCCGTCGACTGTGCGAACGACCCGCGCTGTCTTGGGCTGCAAACCAACGAGGCGCCGAATGGCGTCGCCGGTCTGGCTTTTGGCGCGCGCTTCCATCATGCGACCCAGCAGGATGAGCGCGATGATCACGCTCGCCGCCTCGTAATACACGGGCATCATGGTCTGCCCGTGTATTGTGCCTGTCTGCATGACAGTCGCGGCGCGACCGAAAATCGTCGGCAGCACCGTTGCAAGAACCGAGTAGACGTACGCGGCGCCGGTACCGACTGCGATGAGCGTATTCATATCCGCCGCGCGATGCCGGAAAGCTGCCCAAGCTCCGCGATAGAACTGCGCGCCACTGTAGAACACGACAGGAGTTGTGAGCGCCAGCTCGAGCCACGCCGTCCATGGGCCGCGAAGGAAAGAAATCCTGCCGTGCGACATCGCGATTACGAGGACCGGCACGGAGAGCAGCGCGGCAATCGTGAATTTGCGCCGCAGGTCCTGGTACTCGCTTCGCTTCGCTCCCGCCTCCGAATCCTCGGCCGACACTGATCCTGCGCCGTGCGGGATCTCGCGTACGCGGTAGCCGAAGTTCTCGATAGCGTGTCTGATGGCCCGCGGGTCAGTGGCGCCGGGCACGTACTCAACGCGCACCTGCATCGTGGCGAGGTTGAAGCCTGCGTCGACAACACCGGGAATTCTCTCGATCTCATGTTCGAGAGGCGCGGACGATCCGGATGGTCGAGCGGAGTCATCGACAACGAACTCTACGTGGGTAGTAGCGGCGGTATCGTAGCCGACGTCCTTCACGCGGTCGATGAGGTGACGCAGTCCCGTTTTTGCCGGGTCGTACTCGACTGTCGCGCGACTAGTTGCGTAGTTCACCGCGGCTTTGCGGACGCCTGGGGTCTTGTTGAGAGTGCGCTCGACGCGATTGGCGCACGCGGCGCAGGTCATTCCGGTGATCGGCAGGTCGACTCGCTCAGCAGTGCCGTCGGGCGTGGAGTGATCGTGACGCGTTGCGGTTGCCATGTCAGCGCGCTGCCTTGTACATGATGTCCACAAGCTCGTCGTACATCGCTTCCGCCGATTTCTCGTCCGAGCGGATGGCTGCCGACGCGCAATGCCTGAGGTGGTTCCGCATGAGCGCGCGCCCGACGCTTCGGAGCGCTTCGTGGACCGACGCGATTTGCGTCATGATATCGGCGCAGTAGCGGTCGTCCTCGACCATCTTCTGGAGGCCGCGCACCTGTCCTTCGATGCGGCGGAGCCGAACGAGGTTGCGGGATTTAATGTCGGGATCAACGGCGACTGCTTTTCGCCCTCCTTCACTATCAGCGGTATCGCATGCACACAGCGCGGGCGCGTCGGGGATAGAGGCTTTTTTCCTGGCTGGCATCTCGGTGCTCCGGCTTGACGTGCGTTAGTCGGCCTGGACGCGCGGCGTGAATCCCTCATCGGACACAGCAGCGAGGATGCGGTCGGGTTCGGTACGCTCCGGGTCATAGGCGACCTTCGCGGTTCCCACCTCGACGCGCTCGACGCTCACGCCATCGATCTCGCCGAGCGCCTTACGAATGCTCTCGACACAGTGCGCGCAGGACATCCCGTCGATCTTCAACTCAAGCTCCTTCATAGTCTCTCCAGTTTGGTCTGAAGAGTAATATATAGCCCCCGGGGGTATGGGGGAAGGTACCCCCCACGCCTATGTCCGCAACTACCTGTTGTAGAGATTGTCCGGAGCTACAAACCCAAGACTACCTGTTCTGGGTGATGGTTCCCAGTAGCACAGTTTCGTGTCTCTGTGCGGCGATGCATTTGCGCACAGAGACACGAAACAGGGTTACAGGGAACTCCAACCCACAACAGGTAGTCTTGCGTTTGTCTTGCGCTTGTAGTTGATCACCTATACCACCTAGTCCCGACCTTGCAGTCAGGCTTACACAACCGCACTCGGAACGCGGCTCTGTTCACGCGTAGGGATAGAAAACCGAGCGATCACCGGCCTCCCACCTCCGCCGCAGTTCCGGGGTCAGAGGGTCCCAGTCGGGCCGACACTTCCGCGATATCTCGCGGAAATTCTGACGCAGCTCCTCCGGAGTCGGGCGGCCCCAGTACCAATAACCATTGTAAATACTGTGCACCACGAGTCCCGGCTCCAGAAAAACCGTGTGCGGCACCATCGGATTGTGCTCTGGATCCGTGTACTCGGCAATCTCCAGATCTTTTTGTACGATGCGCCCTTCGTCGGA
>CADDZN010000301.1 GCA_902812375.1 bacterium
CGGCGCGCACGTCGCGTTCGGACTGCTGCTGATGTTGTGGATGCTGTTGCGCGCTTTCCTGGGTCACTTCGACGCGAATAGACATGCGGGAGTCAAGGTGACGTCCTTGTACTGGCACTTTGTCGATGGCGTATGGCTGGTGATCGTTGCGTGTCTCTACCTCTCGCCGCGGTTCTACTGATGGTAGACCGCGTCACGCACCAGGGAGATGCGGTCGTCATCGAGACCGACAACCGGCGCGACTACGCTGTTGGAAACCGCCGGCTGCTCATTGGTATTGGGCTGGCGCCGCTGGCGTGGGTGCTCGCCGAAATCGTTGGGTATGTGCTTGCATCGCGGAGCTGCGAGCCTTCGACCAATGGACTCCACGCCTTCGGTGTCAATCACCCTGGTGTCGCACTCGTGTCGATCGATGTGGTGCTCGTGGTCGTCGGTCTCGTCGGACTGTACACCGCTTATTCATCGACGCAGGCGTTGCGCGACGATCATCCGCCCGGGGACTACAGGGTCGAGCAGGAAAGCGGTGCGCTACCACCGCGCGACATGGGCGGCGATCCCACTTTCACGCGTTCGCGATTCGTGGCCATGACCGGGCTGCTCGCGAGCAGTCTGTTCACGCTCGGGATTCTGTTGTTCGGTCTCGCGCCATTTCTTCTGGACCTATGCAATTCGGCGCCATGAGAATCGACATTCACGGCGCGACTGCGCTCCGACTGAGCGTGTTGCCGGTAATCGGGAGCGGCCTGATAGCCCTCGGTGCCGCGGCGTGCAGGAACGCGCGCGCCGATGTGCCGGTTGTGCAAGGCGGTCACGTCGATCGGGGCGAGCAGGCGTTCGTGAACTATGGATGCGGCTCGTGTCACGCAATCGATGGCTGGGGCAAACCGAAAGGTCACGTCGGGCCGCCCCTCTCGGGCGTGGGCGAGCGCAGCATGATTGCAGGCGAGCTACCCAATACCCCGGAGAACATGATCCGCTGGATCGAAAATCCACAGGCGATCGAGCCAAATACGAAGATGCCGAATCTTGGCGTGTCGGACGCGGGTGCGCGCGATCTCGTCGCTTACCTGTACAGCCTGAGATGACGGGCACGGAGATGACTGAGATGAAGCGTTCCAATGACGAGCGGCGATGGAGTCGGGCCGCAACCGGCGTGGTACTCGTGGCGACTATCCTCGCGGGCTGCGGAAAATCGCAGACGACGCAGGAGCGGTCTGCCGACACCACCGCCGAAGCGAGAGCGGCTCTCGCGGCTTCGCATCGCGACTCGGTGACGACGTCGCTCGCGCCGGCGCCCGGTGTTGGACAGGTGGGATTGATACCGGCTGGATCGGATCTCGGTCAGAAGCCGGGCGAGTGGACGATGGCGGCACGCGATTACGCAGCGAGTCGCTTCAGTCCCCTCAACGACATCAATGTTTCGAACGTTGCGCAGCTCAAAGTCGCTAGCACGTTCTCGACTGGCGTCCTGCATGGCCACGAGGGGCAGCCGCTGGTGGTCGGGTCGACGATGTACGTCGTTACGCCGTGGCCGGATCTCCTCTACGCGATCGATCTCACCAAGCCCGGCGGTGCACTCAAGTGGATGTTCGGCCCGAACGCTGATCCCCGTTCGGTGGGGATCGCGTGCTGCGACGTCGTGAATCGCGGCGCGACCTTCGCCGATGGCAAAGTCATCTACAACACGCTGGATGACCACACCATCGCGGTCGACGCAAATAGCGGGAAAGCCACCTGGAACACGAAGGTGGGTGAGATCGCGATTGGCGAGACGATGACGATGGCGCCACTCGTCGTCGGCAACAAAGTCTTCGTTGGCAACAGCGGCGCCGAGTTGGGCGTGCGCGGCTGGCTCGCCGCGCTCGACCTCGGCTCGGGAAAGATTCTCTGGAAGGCGTACAGCACGGGCTCTGATTCTGACGTAAAGATCGGCGCGGACTTCAAGCCATTCTACGCGAGCGATCGCGGCAAGGATCTCGGTCTCCATACCTGGACTGGCGAGCAGTGGAAGCTCGGTGGCGGAAGCGTGTGGGGGTGGCTGTCGTACGATCCGGAGCTCAAGCTGCTCTACTACGCGACGGCGAATCCCGGCGTGTGGAATCCCGACATGCGGCCGGGCGACAACAAATGGTCGATGACCATCTTCGCGCGCGATCCGGAAACGGGTAATGCGAAGTGGGCTTATCAGATCACGCCGCACGACGCGTGGGATTACGACGGCGTCAACGAGAATATCCTCATCGACCAGCCGATGAACGGTCAGATGCGAAAGATCCTCTTTCATGCCGACCGTAACGGCTTCGCCTATACGCTCGATCGCGCGACCGGTGAAGTGTTGAGCGCAGCGCCGTTCGTCATCACGAATTGGGCGAAAGGGATCGACCTCAAAACCGGTCGGCCGATCGAGGATCCGGCGAAGCGCACCCATGAGGGCATCGTCGTGCGGGACATCTGTCCATCGTCGACCGGCGGCAAGGATCAACAGCCCGCGGCGTTCTCCCCACGCACGGGACTCGTGTACATACCGGCTCACAATGTCTGCATGAATTACGAGGGGGTCGAGGCGAACTACATCGCCGGCACTCCTTACGTCGGCGCGAGCGTGAAGATGTATCCGGGCCCTGGTGGATATCGCGGCGAGCTGCTGGCGTGGGATCCGGTGCATCAGCGCAAAGTGTGCAGCGTGCTGGAGGACATGCCGCTCTGGAGTGGAGTGCTCGCGACTGGCGGCGATCTGGTTTTCTACGGCACGATGGATGGCTGGTTCAAGGCGATCGATGCCCGCACGTGCACCGAGAAATGGAAAATGAAAGTCGCGTCGGGAATTGTCGGCGCGCCGATCGCGTACCGCGGACCAGATGGAAAGGAGTACATCGCCATTTACGCGGGCATTGGCGGCTGGATGGGCGCTGTCGCCGATCCCAACGTGTCGCTCGACGATCCGTACACCGCGCTCGGCGTAGCCGGCGCGGTGCCCGATCTGAAACAGAAATCTGCGGAAGCGGGGATTCTTTATGTATTCACGCTCTAGAGCGCCGCGCATGACACTCGGCGAGCGCCTCGCTGCGACGGTCGCGCTCTGCGCATTGCTGGCGCTGATCCTTTCGGTGGTCGCCTGCGAATCGAGAGATACCAAGGAGGCATCGGCCGGCGCCCAGCCATTCAGCACTTTTGCAATCGGACCGCAGCCTGGTCCGGATCGCGGGCTGCCCCGAGCGGAGAACCCGTACGCGAACGACAAGACCGTCCTCGCCGATGGACGGCGCCTCTTCAACTGGTACAACTGCAGCGGCTGTCACGGCGATCACGCCGGTGGCGGAATGGGGCCGAGCCTGCGTGATTCGCTCTGGCGATACGGTGGCGACGCGCCGTCGATCTTCGCCTCGATCAACGAAGGACGTCAATTCGGCATGCCGGCGTGGGGCACGAAAATCCCGCGCGATCAGATCTGGAGAGTCGTGACGTACATCCAGTCACTGCGAACGCCCGATGAGCCGGATCCGCCTCGGTAGCGTAGCTCCGGTCCTCGCGCTCCTGGGCGCCGCGTGCGCGACGAATATGTCGGTCTTCCGGCCGGCGGGACCGTTCGCGGCGAAGATCACGCATCTCACCTGGTTCCTGATCATTCTCGCCGCGATCATCTACATCAGCGTGATGGTCGTGCTCGTGTGGGCGCTCAGTCGCAATCGATCACGCGATCCGGCCGCGGTCGATCTCTCGCCCCGGCCGCACAATTTCGTGATCTGGGGCGGGGCGATTATTCCCGCGATAGTGCTGACCGCGGTGTTCGTGGCGGCGATGCGTGTCACCGGACTCTTTCCGCCGCCCGCGCCTCGCGACGCGCTCTCAGTTCAGGTGACCGGCAATCAGTGGTGGTGGAAGATCGAATATCGCGATCCTGATCTCTCGAAATGGTTCGTCACCGCCAACGAGCTTCATATCCCGGTTGGGCGGCCGGTGCGCGTCACGCTCGTTTCCGCGGACGTCATCCACAGCTTCTGGGTGCCGCGACTGCAGGGAAAGCTCGATCTGATTCCGGGCGACACGAATGAGATCCGTCTCATCGCTGACACCGCGGGCGATTATCGCGGCCAGTGCGCGGAGTACTGCGGGACGCAGCACGCGCACATGGGTTTTCACGTCATTGCCCAGGATCCGGCCGAATTCAATGCATGG
>CADDZN010000302.1 GCA_902812375.1 bacterium
CGCGCACGAGCTCAGGACGCCGATCACCGTTCTGCGAACGCGCGCGGAAGTCGCACTTCAGCAAGAGCGTGATCCCGCAGATTATGCCGCCGCGCTCGCGAGCGTCGAGGCCGAGGCACGTCGTCTTGGTGGAATAGTGGACAGCCTCCTCGTGCTTGCCCGCGCCGACTCAGGCGAGCGCCAAATCGAGCGCCAGCGCTTTTTTCTCGATGACATCGCGGTTGATGCGGCGAGTGACGCGCGCGTCGTCGCACAGGGCAAAGGAGTTGAAGTCACCGTCGATGAATTCGAGGAAGCGCCCGTAATCGGAGACAAAACTCTCGTTCGCCAACTGTTCATGATCCTGCTGGACAACGCGGTGAAGTTCACCGACTGCGGTGGAAAGGTCCGAGTGCAGGTCGCAATGCACGATCAAGCCCCGACGTTCAGTGTTGAGGACACGGGGATTGGCATCAGTCACGACGATCTTTCGCGAGTATTCCAGAGATTTTTTCGTGGCGAGACCGCGCGTAGCAGAACGCATGGAGCGGGGCTCGGCCTCTCGATCGCGAGCTGGATCGTCCGCGAGCACGGTGCCGACATCGCGCTAACGTCCGACGTCGGTCATGGAACAAGAGTGGTTGTCACATTTCCGCGCGCTTCAAACGCCGTGTCATCATAGCGGTGCCTCACGCGTCTACAGAGTTACGACGCTCTTCCCAATTTCTCCTTCAAACCAGGCGAGTGCTCGCCCTGAGCTTCCGACAATTATCGCGATATCGTTGGCCGCTGTTGATCACTCTCGCGGTATCGGTGAGCGCGGTCTTCTCGCTGTCTCCTCTCGTTCGCCTCGACGCACCAGCGAGTGTCACTGCGCCAACCCTCTATACACCGTTTGCGTATGACCTGATTGCTCCGCTTTCGAACGTGCTCGATGCGCTGACACTGCTCACGCCTCCGCAGTACTGGGCGACGTTCGGATTGTGCGCGCTCGCTTTTCTCCTCTTTTGCTGGAGCTCGGGGTCGCGAATTGTCTGCCGCGCAAGCGTCCAAAGGCTGGCGAAGTCCACTGTATTGTTCACCGCCGGCGCTGTGGCGTTGATTGGCGTGATGCTCGTGGTGAGGAGGCCGATGGCCTCGCTCCGACTGCAGGACCGTGATCTGATTGCGGTCGACTTTCACAGTCATACTTCATCTTCGCACGATGGCCGGCCCGGCTTTGATTCGGAGAAGAATCGTGAGTGGCATCGAAGCGCCGGATTCAATGCGGCCTACATCACAGATCATCGCACCTTCGCGGGAGCGCTCCAGGGCAGCGAATTCAACCCGGCCACCGCGGGAGCTGGCGTCGTGCTTCTCTCCGGAATAGAGCTGCACGATCGCGGAGAACATCCGCTTCTGCTCGGCGCCGATGCGCATTTGACAAATATTACGTCGCCAGATTGGCAAGGCACGATCGTCGTGCCCGCCGCCGGATCTGTTCCGCCAGTCCTCGTGCTGTCGATGCCTGGAAATATCGAGCAGGTTCCGGCAAACGAATACAAAGGTACGATCCGCCTCGCGGGAATCGAGGAATCGGACGGATCACCGCGTGGGATGGGGCAAGCCGAAAGGGATCGTGCCGGAATAGCCAACCTCTCGGAGACATTGTATCTCACGCCCGTTTCGGGCTCGGACAATCATGGTTGGGGGCGCGCAGCTCCCGCCTGGACGGTACTGCGAATTCAAGGCTGGCAAAGCATGAGTCCGAGCACTCTCGATGCCGCGATCCGCCGCGTCCTGCTCGCGCACGAGCCGGGTTTCTCTGAGGTAATCGCGCGAAGAACGGCGATCTCCGGCACGGGGCGCGTCGAGCAAGCTCTCGCCGGAATCAGCGTTGTAGTGATGATGTTTCGCACTATGAATGTTCGCGAGCGGTTTTCATGGTTGGTGTGGAGTTGGCTCTCGGGAATCGCGGCGATGGTGCGGGCGAGACAAAATCGTCGACAGCTCCGACTGCTCGTGCGTCGGAACTACGTACAGCGCGCGCGCCGCCCAGCCATCGATGCCGCGGCAGCGATGGAAGTGGCGTCCTAGCGCTACGGCTCGACGAATCTTCTAGTGCTTCAGTGCCGTCTCTACATGTGCCAGCAACCGCGCTCTCGCCGCGGAATCGAACACCCTGCCATTCGCTATCACTGCCGCGATCCGCGTGGTGTTGCGAATATCCAAGAGAGGATTCGCGTCTAGCAGCACTAGATCGGCCAGCTTGCCCGCCGTAACGGTGCCCAATGAATCGAGGGCGCCGAGGTATTCAGCGGGATTGTAGGTGGCTGTGCGAAGAGCCTCGAGCGGAGTGAGTCCGGCTTGTACCAGTAATTCCAGCTCATCGTGCACGCTGAAGCCAGGGTAGATGAAGGCGCGAGGCGCGTCGGTGCCGGCCAGCAATTTTACTCCAGTCCTGGCGAGCTCCCCGGTCCTCGCGAAGCTGAATGAGCTTTGTACGACGGCGGGCTCGTCGCGCAACTTGGGGTTCGCCTTGGTCAGCCAACCGCCCTGGATTATCCCGGGAACGTACTTGCTTCTCTCCGGATGGGTGGATGCGCTGTCGAAGCCGCGGGCGTACGGTTGATAGACAATCAACGTCGGTGTAACCCACGTATGGTTACGCGCGAGTGTCTCGATTACTTCGCTGCAGCGCGCTCGGTCGTAGGATTCGAGAATTGCGCGGACATCCCCTCGCAGTTGAAGTGGATCATCACCGGGGCGCAGCTTCGTCGTGTCAGAGAGATGCGCGCGGAACACGCTGTCATTTCGCGTGCACGCGCGCATTAGATCGTCTTCCTGCTCGATACTTCGTTGGCCGGCACTGGACGCCTCTGCAACGCTCACCGCGTAGGGCACTTTCCCGGCAAATGGCACTCCGATCTTCTTTGCTTCCTTGGCGAGCGCGAAATACGGAGCGCGGCCGAGCATGGGATCGATGCTCAGGAAGTCCGCTCGCGAAGACCCACTCTTCGCTCTGGCGAGAGTATCGACCGCTCGCACAGCATCATTCACGTCCCAGACGTGACTTACGAACTTCGTCCGCCCTATGGGTCCGTCGACGCGGACACCAGCGACAAGCCGTGGACCAATCTCAGAGCCTCTCGCGATGTCGCGCTTCCAGCGGAGTGTGGTGTCGATGTAGTATCCCATTTCGCGGGCGCCGGTCACACCATTCGCGATCATGAGCGGTCCCGCGAAATCCGAGAAGAGATACATGAATGCGTGGACGTGCATGTCCCAGAGGCCCGGGATCAAAAATTTTCCACGGCCGTCGATGACGCGGGCGCCACGCGGAAGCTGGGCGTTCGCCGCTGGTCCTGCGTACGCGATCCTGGAACCACCGACGATTACGGTATAGTCTGCGCGCGTCGCGCCGGATGCGACATCGATTACCGAGACGTGCGTGATCGCGGTGGGCTGCTGCCCGGGTCCACTGCAACCCCAGGCCGCGAAGAGCCCAAGCGCGACGATCGGGCGCATCTTCAGGAACTCGTCAGTGTGAGACTGTCCTCGTGGGCTGGCGGCTGGTCGCCGTCCCCCTTTTGGTGGATGGCTTCAACTGGAAGAGTGAGCGTGAACACCGATCCGTGCTCTGGAGCGTCAGAATAAGTAATGTCGCCGCCGAGCAAACGCGCGATGCGTCGACTGATGGCGAGCCCAAGACCATTTCCCGATACTTTCGGATCCGTCGACGGCACACGAAAAAATTCCTCGAAGATCCGCTCGCGGAAACCCGGCGCGATACCCGGACCATTGTCGCGGACGCTGATCCTGATCCTGCGATTCCGCGCGTCGTCTCTATCGCGGCTGATCTCCACGTGGACAGCTCCCCCACTCGGCGTGTATTTGATCGCGTTGGATAGAAGATTCTCCACTACGTGGCGAACACGATCGGCGTCCGTGCGTACGGCGAGGGTATCAGCAGAGGAGTGTAGCGTCAAAACAATACGTTTTTGCGTCGCCGCAGCTTCATAGCCGGCCACCACTTCGCGAACCAATCCGACAAGCTCGGTATCGCGGGAATCGACTGACAGCTCATCGGCACCTACCCTTGCGAGCTCGAGCAACTCGGTCACGGTCTTCTGAGCGGTTCCGACCAGACGCTTCAATCGCCGGATCATTTCAGTCTGCTGCCCATTCATCGGCCCAGCGATGCCCTCCTGGAGCAA
>CADDZN010000303.1 GCA_902812375.1 bacterium
CACATACAGAGCAAGCTTCTGTACGACAGCATCGACAATCCGGTAGCTGCGGAGCAACTCGACCCACGCGGAAGAATTGAGGAGTTCGTGAGAGCGAATCGGCCCTGTCGCGTCGCTCATCGGGGTCTCGGGCTCGATCCAGATCGTGGCCCTCACTTCGTACTGCGGGTTCACAAAGCGGGTTGCAAGAATTCCCCCGACGACTGCTAGGACGAGAACACCGAGCACCAGCCATTTATAACGCCGAACCGCAGATATGGGCCGATTCAGCGGCGGCCTCGGCACGCTCGGGGCTGGAAGGGCGGAGTTCCAACTGCCCGGCAATGATTGGTTCGGTTGTGCGGGAAGCAGATTGTTTGAGCTGCCGTTGTCACTCATTGATCGTGAGATTCTCAGTGATGAACCTGGGTGAACGCGATCAGCAAGCCGAGAATTCCGGTAACGGTCGGCACGATGACTCCCCAGTTGAAGTTCCGCCGCCGACCGACATCGATCTCATCGCCCGCCTGGAGGTGCATCATATCCAACGACATCCCGCGCGCCAATGCCACCCTGCTGTTCTCCGGATCGATTATGACATCGCCCTTTCGCCGGATGGAAATCTTTCCAACATCGGCATCCGAGGTCGGGCCGCCGGCCTCCATCAAGACATCGCTCAAAGGCAAGTCCGCGGCCGTGTAGTAAAACCCCGGCTTGGCGACGCTTCCTAAAACGCCGAGGCGTACGAGGGGCGTGGCCTGGACTACGGGATCCCGCAAATATTTCGCAACATGGGCTTTGAGCCGATCATTGATCTCAGATCTCAGCACTCCCTCGAGCGGGAGCTCACCCATCTGCGGAATCGGGAGAACCCTCCCCGTTCGGACAACCAGGGTGTCCGTAAATCCGCCGGACCCCTGGACTTTGACGACGACCCGGTCACCTTCGCGAAAGTCGCCCTCCTTAAGCCGGTACCGAATGAGAAAGGCTCCGGAACTGTCGCCCTTCGCCTGCGCGTCTCTCGCCTGCGATTCGAGCGCGGCCCGCGATTCGAAGTCGTGCCGCTCGAAGTTCGACCCGCCGGATTGCGCGCGCGCTGAAGTCCATGGCGAGAGGCCGCCAGAAATCAACGTCAGTAGCATGACAGAGAGCTGTGTGTTCAGACGCATCCTAGATATTGTTTTGCGAAGCGGGTCGGTTGCTGACGTAGTGATACTCGGGCGGTTGAAGCTTGTAAGCCAGGTTGGCCGCGGAAGCGAAACTACAGTCTGTGATGACAACCCAGGGGAAGAGAGGCAAGATTCGCGCAACCGCGCGAACGGTCGGAATACGGGGTCAGGTCTCGAGGTGTGGGCCGATCGCCATCACTCCGGGAATGTGCAGATTGAGGCGGCGGGGCGTCTTCGTTCGATCGTTGGTGAGGTACCACCCCAGTGCGGCGTCAATTCCCTCCTCGAGCGTGTGGGTGGGCGAATATCCAAGGCGGCTACTGATCTTGCTGATGTCACCAACCGAGTGGCGGATGTCACCGGCGCGGAAATCCGTGTATACGGGCGGAGGTGGTTTGACGCGAACCCGTTCCGCCGTTTTCTGTCTGGCGATCTGGTATAGCTCATTCAGGGTCGTCTGCTCCCCGCTCGCCACGTTGTAAACCTGTCCGGTCGCGTCTGGAACTTCGACTGTTGCAGCGAGAAGGTTGGCCTGGATAGCATCCTCGATATAAACGAAATCGCGACTCGTCTCACCGTCTCCCATGATGACACAGGGCTCGTTGGCCGCGAGACAGGTAATCCAGCGAGGGATGACCGCAGCGTATGGGCCCTGTGGGTCCTGCCGCTTCCCGAAAACGTTGAAATATCGAAGCCCTATGGTCTGGAAGCCGTAGACACGGTTGAAGACGCCGGCGTAGATCTCGTCCATCAACTTGGTCGCGCCGTAGGGGGAAAGTGGGTTGCCTATTCTCTCCTCTCGCTTGGGTGAGCCGGTGTCGTCTCCGTAGACGGCGCTCGAGGATGCATAGACAAATCGTTTGACGTTCGCATCGCGCGCGGCGACCAGCATGTTGGCCATGCCAGTGACGTTGGATTCATGAGTCGATAGCGGATCGTCGATCGAGCGCGGAACGGAGCCGAGCGCGGCCTGGTGAAGGACCATGTCGACTCCACCGCACGCTTCCCTGCAGATGGCTGGGTCGCGGACATCGCCATAGATCATTCTGAACCGGGCGCCCACGCCTCCGCGTTCGAGCGCCTCATCGACATTTTTTGGATGCCCCGTGGAGAAGTTGTCGAGACCGACAACTGCCTGACCCAGCGCCAGCAAACATTCAAGAAGATTCGAGCCTATGAAGCCTGCAACGCCGGTAACGAGCCAGGTACGCGGGTTTTGCCGTAAGGACGCGAGCGCGGCTTGATAGGTATTCATTGGGTCGGCTATGGGAGAAAGCGCGCAGCCAATCCCGAACGGCATCTTCCATTCCCGAATACATATGCTTGGGCCAGACGCTAACAGATGGAGCTACATAGGGTTACGGACCTAGTGCATGAGCTCCCGAGCGGTTCCGGGGCTTTCCCCAATGTTGCACATCTGTGACACTGTGTTGCAGGTCATGGCTCCCGAGGGTGGAAACGAGGGACTCCGCGGACGGAAAGTTTGAACTGCAACTGAACGGGCGAGAGCTCCACGAAGCGGGATGCGGGATGCGGGATGCGGGAAGCGGGAAGCGGGCGGAGTTGTTAGGTCACGACGCCCGGACATGCCTCCGTGATCGTAAGGCCACTGCCTCTGCCACGAATGGCGTTGCGTAGAGTCCCGGCGTCGTAACCTGACCAACTGACATCTAACCGACTTGGAGCTCTCGCCCGTTCTGTTGCTTTAAAAATCCAGAAGTGCCGAGTTGCCAGTTGCCCGCTACCTCGTGCTCTCCGCCCCGCCGAACGCCGTGAAGCGCCCAGTCCCGGTGTACGGCCGCGTGAAATTGCCGAGCGGGGTCGCCACAGTTACGTCCCCGGTGATTGTGTATGGCACGGCTCCGCTCTGCATCATCTGCCTCGCCGCCGCGCCGATCCCGCTGTAGGTGAAGTCGATCGGAATTCGGACCGTCGTCGAGTCCTTGTCCTGCACCGTGAAGCGCGAATCGAGCGCCCCTGTCCCCAGCTCGTTGTCACCTACTTTCACGTTGTAGGTAAGTCGCGTCGCGTCGAGCTTGAACCCGTTGGGGTTGTAAACGTTGATGTAGGCGTCGAGTGATCCGCCCGTCAGTCCAAGCCCTCGCACCTTGAGATCCTTGAACGTCACGATTGGTTCGGCGAATCCGCCAATTGCTCCAAGCGACGCGCACGCTGAAACGCCCGTCACCGCGACCAGCATTGCGGCGAGCATCATTTTACGGTTGATCGTGTTGCGCATTTCTATTTCTCCTCGCTGTCGTCCGCCGAATTTGTCGACGGACTGTTGTTATCGGTGCCATCGTCCGCGGCCCGTTTGTCACCTTGCGTGGACGCCGGCGTGGACACTTTTGCCTTCAGGTCGGCCCACCATTGGAGGCGCTTCGCGACTTCCTTCTCGAATCCAAAGGGTCCAGGCTCGTAGAAGACCTCTCCGCGCAGCTCCTCAGGTAAGTACTCTTGCGGGATGTATGCCTCTGGGACCGAGTGGGCATACTGGTATCCTTCGTGGTAACCCAGGTCTTTCATGAGGGGCGTGGGCGCGTTCCGAATGTGCAGAGGAACCTGCGCTGCCGGCGTTTCGCGCGCGGCTTCCATTGCGGCGTTCAGGCCGCGGTAAGACGCGTTGGACTTCGGCGCTGTTGCCAGATAAATGACCATCTCCGCGAGCGGCAGATAACCCTCCGGCGGCCCAAGCATGTGAAAAGCGTCGCGCGCGGCGACAGCTAGCTGTAAGGCTTGCGGGTCGGCGAGGCCGATATCTTCCGCGGCCATCGCAATCGAGCGGCGAAAGATCGTCATCGGATCTTCACCGCCTTCGATCATGCGCGCCATCCAGTAGAGAGCCGCATTGGGATCGCTGCCGCGGAGCGACTTGTGATACGCGGATAGCATGTTGAAATGCACTTCGCCGGACTTGTCGTGATGCGCGATTCTTTTCTGCAGTGCATCGCGCAGAATC
>CADDZN010000304.1 GCA_902812375.1 bacterium
TGATGTCCCACTCTCCACGCAGCGTGAGTCGATAGGTCGGGAGTCCAGCTCGTTCGGAGCGTCTGATGAGAGGCGCGCCGGTGGGCGCGACAATGAGCACTCGATAGCCCCTGTCACGCAGTCCATGCGCGAGCAGGAAAACCTGGCGCTGCCCGCCTCGCCAGCTACGGCCCGAATCGACGTGAAGAATTCGTGGCCGGTCCACTACGCTCCGAGCCGTTGCGCGAACGCGTTGAAGAGGCCCCGATCCCAAGGCTCAGGCGAATCGGTCATCTCTTCGGGGTGCCACTGGACGCCCATCACCCACCAGTCATCGTCCGTCGATTCGAGACCCTCAATGACGCCATCGGACGACCGAGCGGTGACACGCAGGCCATCCGCCACGCGCTTTACGGACTGGTGATGGAAGGAGTTTACCCTGCAGTGCTCGGTGCCTGTAGCCCGTGCAATGAGAGAGTCCGGCTCGATCGAGATGTCGTGCGCTCGCGAGTCACGCGGCGTGTCCTCGTCGTGCGAAATCGTCGTCTGACATTCCGATGGAATATCCTGCACGAGGGTTCCGCCGAGTGCGACGTTGAGAATCTGAATTCCGCGGCAGATCGCAAAGACGGGTGTGCCGCGTCGTTTCGCCGCATTGATCATGGCGGCCTCCGTCGCATCGCGCGCCGGGTTAACCGAGCGTACTTTTTCGTGGCGTTTCTCGCCGTAGCGGGCCGGGTCGACGTCTTCACCGCCGGTGAGAACCAGACCGGAGACTGAGTCGATGATTGTTTCCGCGGCACGATCGCTCGAGAGTGGCGGTACAATAAGTGGTATGAGCCCTGCGTTTTCGAGGGCACTTACGTAAGCGGCAGCGAGCCGAACACGATTGGTATCGCCATCGGGGCGGATACCAGCGGTAACAGCAACTGTGCAGGCTCCAACTGGCTTGCGCGCGGACGACACGAGTGATCTCTCTTCGACAGGGTACGTTGGCATTGCTGCTCGCCGCCGCGTCGGCGACAATCTCACAGGCTCAAAGTCTGAGCGGCACGCCCATTACCTGCAAGGGGGAGCGCGTCACGCGGATCGATATCGACCCGAACCCGCCTTTCCGCATCAACGGCAACAGCATGTGGCAGCGCGCCGGACGCTTCGCAGCGAAGCAGCATATGACGACGCGCGAATCCGTCATTCGCCGGTATCTGGCTCTCCAGTTGGGAGATCGGTGCACTGAAGTCAGGCGCGCCGAGTCAGAGCGCATACTGCGCGCACAGCCGTTCATCGCTGACGCTACGGTGCTTGCGTACTCTGACGGGAATGGCGGCGTAACGCTCAGCGTCGCCACCGTCGACGAAGTCTCGTTGATCCTTGGAATGGGTGTTACCGCGGCCCAACCCCATTTCCGCGCGCTGCTCCTGGGTGAAGACAATCTACTAGGCAGCGGAATTCACGCCGAAGCGCAGTGGAAGAAGGGAAAGAGCTTCCGTGACATCTACGCCGGCAAGCTTATCGATTACCAGTTTCTCGGGCGACCGTATCAGCTTCGGGTCGAAGGCGGGCGGCGTGAGCTCGGCAGCGATTGGGAGATGGAAGCGAGTCACCCCTTTCTGACCGATCTCCAGCGTATCTCGTGGCGCACTACAGCGGGAAGCACATTGTCGTACTACTCGTTTCGCAGGCCGGACGCTCTACCTGCGTCGCTTCGACTTGGCCGCTCCTACAGCGATATCGGCGGCGTGATTCGAATTGGACCGCCACTTGGACGGCTTGCTCTAGTGGGCGGGTCGATCTCTTTCGAGGACGAGGATCCGGGTACCGCGCCCGTGATCATCGGGGAAGGTGTGCTCATTCCAGACACCAGTCAGGCGCTGGAGAACAGATACACGAAGCACCAAACCGCGCGCGTGAACGGGTTGTGGGGAGTCAGGGATATTCACTTCGTTCGCGCCAGCGGCTTTAACGCGCTCGAGGGAACGGAGGACCTTCGCACCGGGTTTCAGCTCGCGACGCTCGTTGGTAAGGGTGTGCGCCTGCTGCGCGGAAAGGAGGCCGACTGGTTCGGTTCGACGACGCTATACGCTGGAGCCGCGAACCAGCGCGCGTACAGCGCTGTCGAGATAACGGGAGAGGGACGGCGTGATCAGGCTGGCGACTGGGATGGGCTCCTCGCGCATGGACGTGCCGCGTTGTACATGAAACCGTTCAACAGGCAGACGGTCATGACCGATCTCGCCTGGAGCGGCGGCTGGCGGCAGCGCATCCCCTTTCAGTTGACGTTCGCCGATAGGGACGGCGGTCTGCGCGGATTCAGAACTTCGGATGTCGGCGGTGGTCGGCGCCTCGTTGGCAGGGTCGAGGACCGCTACCTCGTTGGGCGATACAAGCAGGTCGCGACGGTCGCGGTCGCGGGCTTCGTGGACGCCGGAAAGCTGTGGGCGGGTGATTCACCATTCGGAGTGAACACTCCGGTTTATGCGTCTGCCGGTTTCAGTCTTCTGGGGGCGCTGCCGCCGCAATCGCATCGCACTTTCAGAGCAGATGTTGCGTTTCCCTTGAGGGGAGAGCGGCACGGCCGCGCTGAGGTGAGACTGGTGGTAACGGACTTCACCCGAATTTTCCGCGTAGAGCCGCGGGACGTCTTCAACAGTAGAGAGCGGTCAGTCCCGTCGTCAGTATTTACTTGGCCATAGAGTCGCGTCCGGGAACGTGTTGCGCTTAGCGGCGGACGTCCGCATGGCCGCCAGTGATCCGGAACAATCCTCGATCGCCACCGGTCCCGAACTCAGTGGCCGGTCACGAACTCCCAGCGCCCGAAGGCGGACGCGACTGCGCTGAGGTCTCTCGGCGCGATTACACTCGTGGGAGGTGGAGGCGGCGAGACCATTCCCGTTAGCTCAATCTCCATGAGCCGACCGTAGCCCGGCGGTGTCCCCGCGGAAGAGGTAATCGATATCAGTCTGCCGAGTGTTCCTCCCGCGGCGGTCGCGATCAGAGCCGCGTCTGCACGGGCACGTCTGACAGCTTCCGCCACCGCGCTGCGACGGGTTTCTTCCATGTTTGCGGAGCCATACTGGATCGATGAGATGTTGGCGGCCCCTGCTGCGATTGCCGCATCGATGACAGCCCCAATCCTGTCGATCCGGCTGATGTGCACCTGTAACGCATTCCGCGCCGTGAAACCTGCAGCCCGGCGTCCCTGATTCTCGTACGCTTGCTCGAGAGAATATCCCTGGGTGGTGATGTCCTCCGGCGCGATACCAGCTTGACGCAGCGCGTTCATTGTCGACGCCATCTTCGTGGCGTTCTGTGACGCCGCTTCGGCAGCAGTGCCGGCACTCGTGGTTACAGCGATGGTGACATTTGCAAAGGTGGGAGCGGTGCGAACTTCCGCGGTACCAGACGCGACGACCTCGGGCTCACGAGCCGACGCTGTCGACGGGGCCTGACCCGGCGCCGGAGTCGCGGCGAACAGGACAGATGCTATCAGAGAAAATGCTGCAACAAACGAAGTGGCCGATTTCTGCATCACCGATCTCCTGAAGCGACACCGCGCATCATTCTTCGCACGGGGAACACCAGGAGGCCGCAGACAATAGCGGCGACGAAAAGCGAGAGCGAAGTCTGGCGAAATAGTATCGGCATGTCGTGGAGCTTCTCGGGATCGACGCGACCACCCACCAGACCGGCGATGAGATTCCCGAGCGCGTCGGCCATGAACCACACGCCCATCATCTGCCCCTTGAACTTGAGCGGCGCGAGCTTCGTCATCGAGCTCAGTCCTACCGGGCTGAGCGAGAGCTCGCCGAAAGTCTGAAACAAATAGCTGAGCACGAGCCACCACGGCGAGACGAGCGCTCTGCCACCGCCGCTGATCACGATGTTCGACGCAATAAGCATTACTACGAACCCGAGACCGGCGAAGAACAATCCCCACGCGAACTTCGCGACGCTCGAGGGATCTTTGCCGCGTTTGCCGAGGGCGATCCAGATCATTCCGAACACGGGCGCGAGAGCGATCACGAATACAGAGTTCGCGGACTGAAGCCACAGTGTCGGCATCTGCCAGCCGAACACCACGCGATCGGTGAAGTCGCGCGCGAACAGGTTGAGTGATGTCGGCGCC
>CADDZN010000305.1 GCA_902812375.1 bacterium
GCGGGGATGTAGCGCGGTGAGGACACTTGCGGCGCCGCCCACATGATCGGTGTGCGGATGAGAGAGAACAAAGGAATCGAGCGCACCGCCGCGGCGCAGAATGTACGGAAGAACTATGCGCCGTCCCGCATCGCTTCCATTCCAGGATGGACCCGCGTCGAAGAGAATCCATCGTCCCGCGTCGGTTCGAAGGAGAATCGCATCTCCCTGACCAACGTCGAGCATGTGCAGCTCGACGCCGCGGTAGCGCGCCAACGGAAACGCCGGGCCGACAACCATCAAAGCGAGGCAACCAACTCCTGCGATACACGGGCGAGTGGGATGTTTGGTGACACATGCGGCGATTAGCGCGGCCGCGGCGCCTGCAGCAAGAATGGCCGTCACGAGAGTGGTCGCGACCGTCACTGCGCCTCCGGGCACGCTTGCCGCCGCCAGAGAGATCCAGTCAAAGGCGAAGAGCAGCGGATGCACCGCCTGCGCGACGAACCGCGCCGCGCCCTGGAATGGCGCCAGCAAGAGCGCGAGGAAGAGCACCGGTTGCGCGAGGGTGATCACCGGCGCCGCAACCAGATTGGAAAGTGGCGCGATCAGGCTGATGCGACCAAACACCCAGGCAACGAGAGGCGCGGTGATGGCGCAGGCGACGAGTGACGTCACGAGCTCTTTGGTCAAGCGCTCCTTCCAGCCGCTCAGCCGCGAAGCGAGATGTCTGCGCCACAGAGCGCCCGCCGCTACGAGGGCACACATTCCCAGTACGCTGAGCTGGTACCCGACATCGATCATTGTTCGCGGCACGAGCAGGGGGATGAATGCTCCAATCGCCCAGGCCGCCCACGGTGAGGTCGGCCTTTGCGCCATCCTCGAGACCATCGCGACGCCGAGCATCGCAGCCGAGCGTACGGCGGGTGGCGGAGCGCCGATGATCGCGACGTAGACGCCCGTCATCAGAAATGCCGCGACCAGCGCAGCACGGCGTGGAACGCGTATGACCTGAAACAGCAGCTCCATCGCGGCGGCAATCACAGCGACGTGCAGCCCCGATATCGACAGCATGTGAATGAGGCCCGCTGATGCGTATCGGTCGCGCATCTCCGTCGGAATCTGCTGTTGATCGGCGATGAGAAGCGCGCGCGCCAGCGGTGCATCCTCGCCAAAAGTCCGATCGATTGAGCGGCCCGCCCGCGCCCGGATGCGGGTCAGGACGCTCGACGGAATCTGTGCAGACTTTGCGCGCGAAAGAGGAAGAGACGGAGGACCGCTTGTGGTCGCGATGATCGCAGCAGCCGCCAAAGTGAGCGATAAAGCGGCACGATCGATACGGTGGCCGAGCGTCGCAACGAGGAACGCGCAGGAAGCGGCCGCGATCGCAATCCACGCAAAGCCGCCAAATCCAGCGAGAAGGCCGATCGCGTAAGAGAGGTATGTCGCCGTGATGAGTGGCAGCTCGGGTCCGGTGGTCGCTGGCCGGAGCTTATGCCTTCTCCTCTGTGCCGCTACATCATTTGGCCACGGACGTCATCGCCCGCTCGAGAAGCTAAACCGCGAGCGGGAGGGGCGTACGCTGGTGGACAACCTGTCCCAGGAACGTCGACCCCGTCGTTCCGGTCAGCTCGACGTTGAGATATCTCCCTATCAGCGACGCATCCCCCGGAATCATCACGACCTTGAAGTCGCGCGTCTTCGACTGGAGCAATCCCCCTCTCCGGGCAGGTTTCTCGACGAGCACTTCGCGCCTTTGACCAAGCAGCTCGAGGTTACGCTCGCGCGTCCTAGCACGCACGGTGGCGATGAGGCGCGCGAGCCTCTCGCTGGCAATTTCGTCAGGCACCGAGTCGCTCGCCGGAAAGCGCGTCGCGGGAGTACCGTCGCGCGGCGAGAATTTGAACGTGTATGCGTCGTCGAATCCGACGGCTTCGACCATCGACAGCGTTTCAGAAAAATCTGCTTCGGTTTCGCCGGGAAAGCCGACAATGATGTCCGTGGTAAGCGAAAGATCCGGGACAGCCGACCGCAGACGATCGACGCATTCCAGATAGCCTTCGCGAGTATAGCGGCGAAGCATCCGCTTGAGCGTGCGGGTCGAGCCCGATTGCATAGGCAAATGCACGTGCTCGCACACCGTGGTCGTTTCGGCGATAGCGCGAATAACGCGGTCGCTGAAATCGTTGGGATGAGGACTCGTGAATCGAAGTCTTCTCACTCCTTCGACACTTCCCACCGCGCGGAGAAGATCCGCGAAATCGTGCGCTCCGTCAAAGTAGGAGTTGACGGTCTGGCCCAGCAGTACGATCTCGGAGATGCCGGACGCTACGACGGCCTCCGTCTCGCGCACCACTTCAGCGAGCTTTCGACTCCGCTCCGGGCCACGCGTCGTCGGTACGATGCAGTAAGTGCAGCGATAATCGCAGCCGCGCTGTACGGGAATCCATGCCTTCACGCCGTCGAAGCGACGCGCCGTAAAATCCTCGTAGTGCTCCTCGAGGTCGAATTCAGTAGCCGCTGCTCGCACACCCTCACGCGCACTCTCGATGAGCGACGGGAGGTCTCTGTATCCATCGGGGCCGATCACGAGGCTGACGTGCTTTGCACGGTCCAGCAGTTCCGCACCCAGCCGCTGCGCCATGCAGCCGGTGACACCCAGCACTGTACCCCGACTCATGCGCGATTTCATCTCGCCGATGCGTCCCATCACCCTTTGCTCAGCGTGCTCGCGGATTGCGCAGGTGTTGATGAGAATCACATCGGCGCCATCCGGCTGCGCAACGGCTTCGTATCCGGACGCCGTCAGCTTGCCGAGCATGAGCTCGGTATCGCTGACGTTCATCTG
Organism: bacterium; assembly: GCA_902812375.1. Classification (GTDB taxonomy): domain Bacteria; phylum Gemmatimonadota; class Gemmatimonadetes; order Gemmatimonadales; family Gemmatimonadaceae; genus UBA4720. The sequence goes on from CADDZN010000305.1 coordinate 2,828, forward strand.
GCAGCCGTAGGTTTCGATGTAGACGGTGGGACGCTGCGACGCGGTCATGTTCAACAAATTAGCAGGAGAGCCTACCGGCGGCTCAGGCTCGCGCGGCGGCGATGCTCGGCACCGAGGTCGGCGTATTTGTCTCCTGGGCAACGGGATCGCAGGGAAGCTCGATGTAGAAAGAGCTTCCCTTGCCCTCCTCGCTCTTCACCCAGATTCGTCCGCGGTGTCGCTCCACCACCAGCTTGCAGAAAGTGAGGCCCAGGCCGGAGCTGCGCGTCCGCGGAGAACGTGGCATCTCCACCTGGCCGAACTTTCTGAAGATCAGATCGTGGTACTCCGGAGGAATGCCGGGGCCGTTGTCGGTCACCGTGAACAGCACTCCACCGCGCGCCCGGCGAGCGCTGAGCTCGAGATGAACCGGATTGGCCGAGTGCGTGACCGCATTCTGAATCAGGTTCGAGAACACGCGCTTGATGAGACCTTTGTCGCCGGCGAATATCGGAGCGTCGTCGGCTACCGAAACCGACGCCGTCGTGCGCTCCTGAGTGAACCGGTGCGACCACTCGTGCACGAGCTCGGCCAGCAACGCGCCGGGAGCGATTGGCGCGAGCGAAAGGGAGATATTCGCCTCCTCGATCCTCGCGACCTCCAGAATATCATCTATCAGCGCCAGCAAGTCCTCCGACTTCGTCTCGGCATCTCCAATCGCGGCTCTCTGAGTAGTGGTGACCGGCCCGAAGTCGCCGTCCGCGAGCATCTCCAGCGTGGCGAGCACGGACGTCAGTGGTGTCTTGAGGTCGTGCACGATCATCTTCATCAGGTCGTCACGCACTTTCTCCAGCTCGCGCAGCTTCCGCAGACTGTCTTCCAGCGCATCGGTCGCGGCTTTGAGCTTGAGCAGACTGCGAACCCTCGCGCCCAGTACCAGGCGGTTGTGCGGCTTGGTGAGAAAATCATCACCGCCTGCCTCGATGCCGCGAACCCTATCGCTCGTGTCGTTGAGCGCGGTGACGAATATCACCGGAATGCGCGACGTTCGCGGGTCACGCTTGATGCGCCGGCACACCTCGAAGCCGGTCGAACGATCATCGACGCCAAGATCTCCGGCGGGCATCGAGACGTCGAGAATGCAGAGATCCGGATGGTGCTCGAAGGCTGCCGCCACTGCGGACGGGCCATCTACGGCGGTGATGGTGTCGTAACCCAGACTGTTCAACTGATCAAGCAGCAGCTCGACGTTCGCGGGAATGTCGTCAGCTACGAGGA
>CADDZN010000306.1 GCA_902812375.1 bacterium
GGGCATTCCAACTTCGTTCCGCGCGATGCTGATGCAAAGGTGTTCAGTCGGACCCCACAGCAGGTTTTGAATATCGTCTATCTGACTCCGGGGAGTGGAGTTTCCGGCGGCGGACTGTTCCCCAACGGGATGAATGGAAAGCTGCGCACTACTTAATGCGTCAGTGACTCTCCCCCGAACCAAGAAGGGCCTCGAGCTCGCGTTTGCGCAGGTTGAATTTCTGACCAGTCCCCACAATCCCGACGCGTAGTGAGCTGATCGTGAGCTCGGGTCCCTTCGTCACGTCCGAAGCATTGTTGTATCGCACACTGTTTCCGTCGACGAAGGTCACACCTCCATTGCCAACCACCGTCCCGATCTCCCGTTTCACGATCAACGCGGTGTCTTCGTCGATGCCAAGTCCCATCAGCGCGGGGAACTCAGCGATCGCCACAAATAATCGGTAAAGCCGCCGGCGCTGAGTGAAATGCGTGTCGACCAGGGTATGATATCCAAGTAACCCAAGTCCCGGGCCAATGTATTGCTCGACGAGTTTCCCCTCCTCATCGACTTCGTTTCCAGCAAGAGTCGTCTTGGTGAGAGCTGCGGCGCCTGCACTAGTGCCGCAAACGATTGCGCCGTCGAGATACGCCTCCCGAATTGCTTCCGCCAACGGTGTACCGCTCAGACAGGACACAAGCTTCACCTGGTCGCCGCCGCCCAGAAATATTCCGCGAGCGCGCTGGACCTGTTCGACGATCTCCGGATCACTCGCTTGCTCACGGCTTTCGACCATCGGGATGGCTACGTTGGTCGCGCCAGCTCTCTTCAGGTCGGAGAGCCACATCTCTCTCGCAAGCGAGACCTGACTGGACGCTGTCGTGAAGCCGACGATTGGCGCGCCATCCCTGGCTTCCGTGTCCCTGATAAATGAAGCAATGGGCTCGCCCGTCGCAGTCGCGCCGCCACCGATGAGGATGAGAGATCCGGTCGCGTCACGAAGCCGTCGCTTTGAAGCGCGGCGGTTGGAGCCGGCCGCTACCGTGCCGCTAATCAGCCACTCCCGCGCGTTGCCCTTCGCGCGATCCTCCATTCTCGCCAAGTGCTAGCGCATGGCGCGACGCAAGAGACTGCGGGTGTAGCTCGCGCAAAGTGAACGCGGCGAGTGTTGCCGCGACCTGGGCCGCCACGGGAGCTCGGTCATGGAGCCAACCCGCCTCCACAACCTCGTCGAACAACTCGATAAGTATTCGTCTGCCGGAAACCGTGGCGCTCGCGCGCGCTACCTTCTTGTCCTTGGGCGTCACATCGTCATCCGTAGCAAAAATCGCGACCCTGCAACCGGCATCGCGCACCTTGTCCTGAACCTCCCACTCTTTGGCGGGAACTATGACGATCCCTTCTTCGGGAACAGCGTCAGCTACTACCGACACCAGCCGCTGCGCTCGACCCGACTGGCAGTAGCGTTCCGGAACGTCGGTGAGCTCGGTGTCCGTAATGATCGCGATGGCCGATCTCGAGTAAGGAAGTCCGGCCTGCAGGATGTACGAGGGCGAGACGTCAACTATGAGATCCGATTCGCTGAATCCGAGTGCCACGAGCTCGTCACGAGTTTCCCGACGGTTGGATCCGCCGGTGATGCCGCACATGATGTGCTGCAGGAGCGGCGGCATCGAAGGTGTTTGTGCGAGCGCTGCGAGCTCTGCCACCGCGTGCTCGACGGATGTCAGAGTGCCCGCGAAGGCGGACTGCACGATCTCCAACGCCAGAGCCGCGGCACGCAAGCCGACGGCCTCGTGGATGTGCTCGAAGATGAGAGTGTACTCGCCAGGCGCTTCTCCGCCGCGAGTTCTGCCATATCCAACTTCGTGGCCAATCATTCCCTGGAGCTCGAGCGCGACGTGCTCCACGATGTGCGCGAAGTAAGTGCCACGCTTGAGACGGATGATGAATCCGCCGGGCTCGCCAATGCTGCAACAATGGTCGCGAAGGCCAGGCATCGCGGCTACCAACGATTGCGTCACTCCCGGAACATCGGCCGACGAAATGTTCTCATACGCGCCGATATCGAGATCCATGCGCGTTATCGGGCGGCGCGACCAGTAGTTCGCGCCACGAGTCGCGTGCAGCGTGAGCATGCGGACTTCGACCTTTGGCTCGGGCCGGCCCTCACTCACTATTTCACACCGTCGGCATTGCGTCGCACGAGATCGATTGTCGCGCTCACGTTGTCAGCGAGGATCACCACGAGGTCGTTGTCCTTCATCTGCTGTATGGCACGAGCTATCGCTTCCTGCTCACTGTAAATAGCCTCGTACTGACCCTCACGTAGCCCACCCTCGCGCAGTCCGTCGATAATCAACTCGGCAATATCTCCCGGCTCTCTCCCTCGCCGATAATTGTCTTCCTTTACGATCACGTAGTCGAGACGCGAGGCGAGCAGACCTACAGTTCTGAGGTCGTCGTCGCGTCTGTCGCCCGGAGCCGTCACTACCCCGATGCGCCTGGTGGCTTCCATGTTCTGGACGAACTCCATCAGTCCCTTTATCGCCGCGGCGTTGTGCGCATAATCCACCAGCACGCGTCCGTTTGGCACGCGCATGAGATTCAAACGTCCGGGCGTAAGCGATGGCGAAGGAAAGAACGACAGCAGCCCCGCGCGGATATCGTCGTACCGCATTCCCTGCACGTAAGCCGTCGCGATCGCGGCGAGAATGTTTTCCCGCTGGAATTTTGCGGCGCCACCGAGCGTCAGAGGTACTTCACGAACTGGCGCGATTGGAATACGCAGGCGGCCACGCCTGATGACGAACGTGTCGTTCTCGATTCGCGCGCCGATGCCGTTGCGCGTGAGGTGGTTCTCGAATTCCTCGCTTTGCCCTTCAGGCTTCGTGGAAAAGAGCACGATGTCGCCCGGAGTCCGGTCGCGCATTGCATATACCAGGGGATCATCCGCGTTGAGAACCGCATGTCCTTCTCGCTTGACGACCGCCGCGATGACGCCCTTCAGGTCGGCCAGTTGCTCAACGGTGTTGATACCTCCAATGCCAAGGTGATCGCTACTGACATTAAGCACGACGCCGACATCGACTTCATCGAATCCCAAACCAGCGCGGAGCAATCCGCCGCGCGCCGTTTCGAGCACTGCAATATCGACGGTCGGATTCGACAGGATAATGTTCGCGGAGAAGGGCCCGGTCATGTCGCCTTCCATCACCATCCTGTTCTGCAGGTACGTGCCATCCGTCGTAGTGAACCCCACGACTTTCTCGCCGAGTCGGAAGAGATGGGCTATCAGACGAACGGTTGTCGTCTTGCCGTTAGTGCCGGTGACGGCAATCACCGGAATAGTTGCGCTCGCTCCTGGCGGATATAACATGTCGATGATTGGCGCGCCGACATTTCTCGGCGTTCCCTCCGTCGGGTGCGTGTGCATCCGAATTCCCGGTCCAGCGTTCACCTCTATGATGACCGCGCCGTTTTCGCGGAATGGGATCGAGATGTCCGAGGTGAGCACATCGATTCCAGCGATGTCGAGACCGATGATGCCCGCTGCCATCTCGCAGGCGGTCACATTGTCCGGATGCATCTCGTCCGTCCTGTCGATCGCTGTGCCACCTGTCGATAGGTTCGCCGTTCCTCGCAGATACACGGTTCGATCTTTCTCGATGACGGATTCGAGCGTCAGTCCCTGTTGCTTGAGGTACAGCACCGTTCGCGAATCTGACGGAAGCTTCGTGAGCGTTTTGGTGTGACCGATGCCTCGGCGCGGGTCCCTGTTTTCCTTCTCGATCAGTTGGTTGATGGTACTCGCGCCATCGCCGACCACTTTCGCGGGAATTCGCTCCGCGCATGCGACGACTTTTCCATTGATGACGAGTACGCGGTGATCGCGCCCTTCCGAGTATTGCTCGACCACGATGCGTCGGCCGAACTCGCGCGCGTCTTCCCAGGCTTCTCTCAATGCCTGTTCGTTATCGATCCGACTGGAGATTCCGCGCCCATGATTGGCGTCGAGCGGTTTGAGAATTACGGGATAGCCAATCTCGTCCACGATGTCGATCGCGCGCTCGATGGTTTGCGCGACATCTCCCTTGGG
>CADDZN010000307.1 GCA_902812375.1 bacterium
CCATCGCGATGATCAGACCCGCGGTGTTGCCGTTCGTTACCCACGCCTTGGTGCCGTTGAGCACCCAGTCGGAGCCGTCCTTCACCGCCTGAGTAGCGAGCGCGGACGCATCGGAGCCCGCCTCAGGCTCGGAAAGCGCAAAGGCGCCCAGTATCTCGCCGCGCGCCATTGCTTTCAGAAATCGGTTCTTCTGAGCTTCGCTTCCATATCGTAGGATCATCTGCGTCGGAAGCGAGTTGTGCACGCTCATGAGCACCGCAACGGATGCATCGGCCGCCGCGATTTCTTCCAGCGCGATCAAGTACGTGCCGGTGTCCGCACCGAGTCCGTCGTATTGCTCCGGCAGCATCATCCCGAGAAAACCGAGCTCGCCGAGCTTACCGACAATCGCCGGCTCGAAGTACGCCTTCTGATCCCACTCCGCGGAGTGCGGCGCGATCTCGGCGAGAGCGAAGTCGCGCGCGAGCTTCTGAACCTCTGACTGTTCTTCAGTAAGCGGGTGAAGGGCCCAGGACATGTCGCGGTTTACTTGCTATAGGTATAGAAACCGCGTCCGGATTTGCGACCGAGCCACCCGGCGGCAACGTACTTCTTCAGCAACGGGCAAGGCCGGTACTTGGGATCACCCAGGCCATCACGCAACACCTCGAGGATCGCGACGCAGGTGTCGAGGCCGATGAGGTCCGCGAGAGCGAGCGGTCCCATTGGGTGATTCATGCCAAGCGTCATCACCTGATCGATCGCCTCCGGCTTCCCGACTCCTTCCATGAGGCAATACACGGCCTCGTTTATCATCGGCATCAGCACGCGGTTCGAGACGAAGCCCGGATAGTCGTTGACCTCGACGGGCGTTTTGCCGAGCCGGGTGCTGAGGTCTGTAACGTATTCTGTTGTGGCATCGGAGGTGGCGAGCCCACGAATGATCTCGACCAGCTTCATCACCGGAACGGGATTCATGAAATGCATTCCCACGACTTTGTCGGGCCGTCTTGTGCGCCTGGCGATTTCAGTGATGGAGATCGAGCTGGTGTTCGTCGCGAGCACGGCCTCAGGATTCGCAATACGATCGAGGTCGGAGAAGATGCTGAACTTGAGCCCCTTGTCCTCGCTGGCGGCTTCGACCACGAGCGACGCGTCAGCGGCGCGGCCGAGGTCGACGTCCAGATCTATGCGCGCCAGAATCTCGCCCTGCTCCTCGGGAGGGATCGTTCCCTTTTTCACCTGTCGCTCGATGTTCTTCTCGATCGCCGCTCGGCCGCGATCGAGCGCTTCACGCGAGACGTCAATCATCATCACACGGAATCCGGATTGAGCGAAGACGTGCGCGATTCCGTTTCCCATTTGTCCCGCTCCGACAACTGCGACGCGGTCGGTCATGCTTTCCACTCCATGCGGCGCGCGTGACGCCCATACAGGTAAAGAAGAACGATGAACATCGCGACTACCGCGGCTAATCCACCCTCAGGTCCCCATGGGCCGCCGGTCAGCCAGTCGGGACCTGAATCTACGACCCTGTAGCCCGGATCAGCCGATGGCATCCCGCTTACGAGAATGTGGAGCGCGCCCGCCATCACCCAGTTCCACGCAAAGTGCGCGGCCCCGGCGGCGTACAGGCTTCGAGTTACGAGAAGAATGGCGCCGAGAAAAAAGCCGGCGACGATCACTGCCAGAATCGATTCCGAATCGGCACCAGGATTGGCTACGTGCAGAAATCCGAAGACAATGCTCGTGACGATGAGCGCAACTTTCCATCCGGCGGCGCGTCTCAGTATCGCAAAGACGTAACCACGAATAAAAAGCTCCTCGAAGAACGCTGCGGGCAACAGCATGGCGGTCGAGCGGCCGGCGTCGGCCCACCAGCTTCCAGGCACACCGGCATCGATGCGCAGGAAGTGAGCGGACAGAAGGACCACGCTCGCGACGCCGATGGTCAAGCCGCCGAGGAGCGCGCCTTTGACGACAAGTCGAGGAGACGCGGCCCGGCGGTCGAGACCCACTTCCGACCACGGCAGCTTGTCGATTCTTCGGAGCATCTCCCACGTCGCGAGAAGCGCGCTCAGGAACGCCACCCACTGGAACCAGACGCTTTGCGGATCTACCCGCTTCGCGCCGGCGACCTCGGCCAGTACGGAGAGAATGACCAGAAGCGTTAGCAACGTCGCGTAAAAAAGAACTGTCCGCCACAGCACTCCGAGGAACGACCTGGCCCTCGGCGGGAGTACGGATGGGGACGATGACGTCAATCGCAGCTAATTCGACCGCTCAACACTGAGCGCGACAGCATCGCCTCCGCCAAGGCAAAGAGTGGCGAGACCGGTTTTCGCGCCGCGGTCCTTCATCGCGTAAAGAAGAGTCGTGAGCACTCGTGCGCCACTCGCACCGATCGGATGACCCAGCGCGATCGCGCCTCCGTTGACGTTTACACGATTCCAGTCCCAGCCTAGCTCCTCGCCATCAGCTATTGCCTGCGACGCGAAGGCTTCGTTGGCCTCGATCAGGTCGAAGTCCTCGATCCTTTTTCCGGTCTTCTCCAGGAGATTTCGCACGGCGCGGATCGGCGCGAAGAACAAATCCTCCGGAGCAGTCGCGCCGGTTGCGTAACCTGTTATCCGGCCAAGAATCTCGAGGTTGTGATCGGTCGCGTATTGCTCGGACACGACGACGAGTGCCGCGGCTCCATCGTTCAAGCTCGATGCGTTGCCCGCGGTGACGGTAAGGTTCTCGTTCTGACCATTCTTCCCGGGGAATGCAGGGCGCAGCTTTGCCAAAGTATCGACCGTCGTATCCTTCCGCGGGCCTTCGTCGGTGTCAACTACAGTCGGACCTTTCTTTCCTGGAATCTCGACGCGGGCAATCTCGTTCCTGAATTTCCCGGACTCGATCGCGGCTACGGCCTTGCGGTGCGAATCCGCCGCAAATTGATCCTGCTCCTCGCGCGTCACCCCAGCTTTACCCGCGGTGGACTCGGCGTGTCCACCCATGTGGATGTCACACGACGCGCACCACAGTCCATCCTTGATCATGCCGTCGACCATCTTCTGGTCCGAGAGTTTCACGCCAGTGCGCATCCCGTACACGTAGTAGGGCGCGTTGGACATTGACTCCTGCCCACCAGCGACGATCACTTGCGCGTCCCCTGCCTTGATTGCCTGCGATGCGAGCATCACGGCTTTGAGACCCGAGCCGCACACCTTGTTGACGGTGACAGCCGACACTGTCGCCGGAACGCCAGCCTTGAGTGCAGCCTGGCGCGCTGGCGCCTGGCCGGTGCCGCCCTGAATCACGTGGCCCATGATGACTTCGTTCACATCATCCGGCGCGACTTTCGAGCGCCTGAGAGCCTCGCGAATAGCGATCGCGCCCAGCTCGGGAGCGCTTAGCGGTGAAAGAGCGCCCAGAAATTTCCCAATTGGAGTTCTGGCCGCTCCGACGATGACTGGAATTCGGGATTTATCGGGCATTGTCGCTTTACCTTTTCGTAACTATTGAAGTGCCTTCTTGAAGTTAACGGGGCGCGGAAGCGGCTGACAGTCGCGCGCGCTTCACTGCATTTACTCAGTGTCGCGAACCGTTGCGCGCGCCATTCCTCTGAAAATTGTCGCCGTCATTCCGACAAGTACTGTCGCCGCTCGTTTGGCGGTTTTCAGATCCGTGCCAAAGTCATCGCCAAGCCGCGGGAAAACAAACGTTACGAACTCTGCATCAAGTGGAACTATTGCGTGTGTCCGCACTCTCAAAAAAAGATTGCCGGCAATGTTAGAAAAGACGGCGAATGAATCCTTCCGAAGCCGCGCAATGGTCGATCAATTGCACTCCGCAACGAGCATGTCGAGCACTCATTTCACTACCCGCAAATCACTCAAGAAGGCTATGAGGGGAGGACTAAGATGTTCACCCGTACCAATGGCGGCCCAAATGCACTAGAGGGCATTCGGCGGATCGCCGTTTCTATTCTTGCGTTCGCCGCGATCGCAGGGTGTGCCAGCGATTTGCCCACCGCACCTGATGCCGTGCAATCGAGCGGCAGCCGCAAATCCGAGCTGGCAGGCTCGACCGTGGCCTATCT
>CADDZN010000308.1 GCA_902812375.1 bacterium
AGATTCCCAGAATAGTGGACGTCTACTCGAGACGTCTCCAGGTGCAGGAGAGACTCACGGAGCAGATAGCTGAAGGGTTGTGCGGCGTCCTGAATCCACTCGGAGTGGGAGTGGTAATCGAGGCCTATCACCTTTGCATGATGATGCGAGGCGTCGAGAAGCAGAACTCGAAAACCATAACCTCGGCATTGCGCGGTGCGTTCAGGGAAGATCCGAAAACTCGTGACGAGTTCCTCAGGCTCGCGCACAACGGAGGTCCATAATGCGACACGTTTCCCTGAGACTCATCGTCATCAGGCTCACCTGATTTCGATGGCCTCGCTCAGAGGTAGCACCGCGGTCGTCACCGGCGCTTCACGCGGAATCGGTGCCGGAATCGCTGCCGCACTCGCCGGCGAAGGTGTTCGGGTTGCGCTGCTCGCCCGCAACGAAGCGAAGCTCAAGGAACTTTCCAGGACCCTCGACGGCTCCTTTCCGGTCAAGTGCGACATCACCAGCGCCGCCGAAGTTGAGAAGGCGGTAGAGATGATCCAGCGGGAATTCGGCGGCAGCCCGGACATTCTCGTCAACAATGCCGGGATCTTTGGCGTGGCGTCGGTCGAGGAGACGTCGACCAAGTTTTTCGTCGACACGATCAACACCAATCTCGTTGGACCATTTCTCTTTCTTCGATCGTTCGCGGGCGAGATGAGGAAGAGAGCGAAGGGCCACATCGTCAGCATCGGCTCGGTTGCCGACCGCACCATCTACACCGGGAACGCCGCGTACTCCGCCGCCAAATTCGGGATGCGCGCCGTGCACGAGGTGTTGCGTGCGGAGCTGCGGGGAACCGGTGTGCGCGCGACGCTCATCTCGCCGGCGGCAACCGACACCGACATCTGGGAATCTGTGAAGCTCACTGATCCACTCGGCCGCCCACACGAAAAGCGACCGATGCTCGATCCTGCCGACGTGGTTCGCGCTGTCCTCTTCGCCCTCACCCAGCCCGAGCGCGTCAACATCGACGAGCTGCGGCTGTCCCACACCTGACGGAGTGAGCGGTGTTCATCGAGATGATCGACATGCTGCGTTGCGTAAACGGTCACGAAGACACGTGGCTCGTCGCGTCCTTCAGCATGGTGAAGAATCGGTTCGTGGAGGAAGCGAAGCTCGGTTGTCCCGTGTGTAATGCCACCTACGAGATTCACGGTGGCGTCGCCGATTTCACTCTTGGTGTAGCGCTGCCCTCATGTGAGGCGGAGCGTGCCGCCGCGAGTCACCGACGCGAGGAGCTGGCAACGCGGGTGGGCGCCTACCTTGATGCCACGGAGCCCGGCGCGACAATAGTGCTGGGTGGCCTGTGGGCATACGCGGCGCAGGAGCTGAGCGAGATGGCCGACGTGCGCGTCCTCGCAATAAACTCCCCGCCGGAGGTCACCGAGTCAGAGCGAGTGGCGTTGCTGAGAGTCGCCGACCGAATACCGGTAGCCCCCAACTCCGTGAAGGGTGTCGCGCTCGATTCCTGGTTTCGAATGGCGATCGCGACATCTGCTATAGATGTCGTGAAGCCTGGCGGTCGAGTCGTCGGACCCGCCGCATTTACAGCGCCGCCCGAGCTAACCATCCTCGCGCGCGACGAGCGGTACTGGGTTGGGGAAAAGATGCCCGATGTCATTCCGCTGCAACGAGCCAAGGGAACGCAGTAGGCAGCGACGCGTCCGAAGCTACCCCAATACGGCGTGCGAGTCGGTGAATCCCGATCCTTCCGCTTCCTCGTAGAGCGAATCGATGAGCGCCTTGTAGTTCTTGTCGATCTCGCGCCGCTTCACCTTCTGCGTCGGCGTCAGCTCCCCCCGCTCGATCGAGAAGTCGTGCTCCAGCAAACCGATCTTCTTCGGCACCTCGAAGTGCGCCGCGCCGGCCAGCTCCTTGTTGACCTCTTTCTCCATCTTCGCGTGGATAGTCGGCATCCTCAGTAGCTGCGCGCGATCCGTCCAGACGATGTTGTGGCGCCTCGCCCACTTCTCGAGCTGATCGAAGTTCGGCACGATCAGCATCGATGGAAATTTGCGCTTGTCGCCGAGCATGACGGCCTGCGCAACGTACTTATTGGTCTTGACTTTGTTCTCGAGTGGCTGTGGCGCGATGTTCTTGCCGCCCGCGGTGACGATGATGTCTTTCTTCCTGTCCGTTATCGCGAGAAAACCATCGCGCAGCTCGCCGATGTCACCCGTGTGGAACCAACCGTCCGGATCAATTGCTTCGCGAGTCGCCGCTGGTTTGTTGAAGTAACCCTTCATGACGTGCGGGCCACGCGTGAGAATCTCGCCGTCCTGAGCGATTCTCACCTCGACGCCATCGATCGGTTTGCCCACGGTGCCAATGCGGAAATTCTCCGGCGTGTTGACGGTGATCACTGGAGAAGTTTCAGTGAGTCCGTAACCCTCGAGTATCTCGAGGCCCGCCGCATAAAAGAATTTATTGATCTCGGGCGACAGCGGCGCGCCACCAGAGACGAAGTAGCGTAAACGTCCGCCGGTGCGCGCCTTGAGCTTGGAGAACACGAGCTTTTGCGCGACGGCGTATCGAAGCGCAAGTATTCCGCGCGGCTCTTTCCCTCCGAGTTTCACGTTGGCCCATCGCTCCGCGACTTTGCGCGCCCAGAAGAAGATCTTCTTCTTTACGAAACCTCCCGTGAGCGCGGTATCGAGCACCCGCGCGTACATCTTCTCGTAGAGCCGCGGCACTGACAGCACTATCGTCGGCCTCACTTCCTGGAGATTGACTGGAACAGTGTCGATCGACTCGGCGTACGCGATCGAAGTGCCCGTCGCCCACATCAGGTAGTGTCCGCCCATCCGCTCGAAGATGTGCGACAGCGGGAGAAAGCTGAGGGCAACGTCGCGGCCCTCGAACGGGATTGCCCTTCTCGCTGCAGCGACATTCGAGAAGATGTTGTCGTGGGTGAGCATCACGCCCTTGGGCTCGCCAGTGGTACCGGAGGTATAAATGATCGTTGCCACGTCGTCCGGCTTCACCGTCAATGCCTCGCTTCGATACCGCTCGGCGGCGTCGGGCGAGTCGGCTTCGGCGCCCCGCCGCTCGAGCTCCGCCATCGAGAAATCAGTGAGACCCGGCAGCTCGTCGAAACCGATCACTGTGCGGAGCGCCGGAAGCCTGCCGCGGATCTCCTTCACTTTCTCCGCCTGTACGCGATTTGATACGAAGATCGCGACGGCGCCGGAATCCCTGAGGATGTACTCGATCTGATCCGCGGGCAACGTGGGATAGATGGGTACATCTGCCAGCGCGCTCGTCAGCGTAGCGAAGTCGGCAATCGCCCACTCGGGTCTGTTCTCGGAGAGGATCGCGACTCGCGCGCCGCGGCTCGCGCCGAGCCCCTGCAGTCCGAGCGCCGCCCGACGCACCCGAAGCGCGACCTCCGCGTGCGAGATCGGGTGGTACGAGCCACCGCCCTTCACCTGCAGGGCATCGGGTCGATTGAATTGCGAGATCGCGTCGAAGAAGAGTTGGTTCAACGTCCCAGGCGCAGGCCGCGGTCCGCCGCGTGCTTCCATCAAGGTTCCTCCAAAAGTTTCTGACTCAGCGTGGCTTCAATCTCACCACGAGTCGAACCGGGCTGCCACTCACGAGCAGACCGCGGTACCTCGCACTCGCGTTGACGATCACGGAATCAACTTGCTTGTCCTGCGGAAGAAAAAGAGGATGCAGCCGAATCGCGCGGCCCGCTACACCGCTCGCGTCCGTGGTGTCGACGATAGACGCCCGTCCCGCGTCGTTCACGAGCTCGGCGAGCTGCGGATCACTCTCGGATACGATGCTGAAGCTCACGATATACGATTTGACCGCGCTGTCGTTGGGCGCAACACCGTGCGAGAGTTTGACGGTGAGCGCTGGAGAGACATTCTTCGTCGTGTCGATCAGCGAGTAAGAGATCGAATCGAGCGAATTCACGGGCGTGATGAAGTCAGGCCGGAGCGTCACGTCCAGTTTCTGGATTGCCTGCAGGCTGCCAACCGTAGCAATGATCCGCGCCGGAGTAGACCGGAGGCTATCGCCTAC
>CADDZN010000309.1 GCA_902812375.1 bacterium
GGCGCAGCGGTCGCGGTGGCCGATGACGAGCTGGTCGCCGGCGCGCTCGAGCTCGCGCGCACCGAGGGGATATTCGCGGCGCCCGAAGGAGGAGCGTGCGTTCCGGCGCTTCGGAAGCTGGTCGAGAGAGGGTCGGTGAAAGCCGATGAGAGAGTGGTGCTGTTCAACACCGGGTCGGGGATAAAGTATCTCGATGTGTTCGACAAGGCGCTCGCTGGGCGGAGGGTGGAGAAGAAGGGAAGCGCGCTCGGGCCGGCTCTCAGGTCCTAGAGCGTTTTGTGGTGTTTCGGTTTGTATCGGACTGCAACTGAACGGGCGAGAGCTCCAAGTCAGTTAGATGTTAGTTGGTCAGGTTACTACGTCGGGACTCGACTATTGGCATTCGTAGCACACGCAGTTGCTATAACGCCAAAGGGGTAAGTCTGGAGCGTCGTGACCTAACAACTCTTCCCGCTTCTCGCATCCCGCTTACCGCATCCCGAATCCCGCATCCCGCCTTGTGGAGCTCTCGCCCGTTCAGTTGCAGTTCAAAGCTTTCAGTATCGAGATGCCAGCCGCGAGGTATCAGCCTACCTGACCCCAACAAGCTTGTGCGTCTGGATGCTGAGCCGCCACTGCGGGTGCTTGAGGCAGTAGTCGATCGCCAGCTCGGTGTTGCGCCCGACATCGGGGCCGTCCATCGGTTGCAGGAAAAAATGCGCGAACGCGAGGTGCGCGAACTTTTCCGGTGGAGCGTTTTCCTGTGGGTACACCAGCTTGAGCTCACTACCCGTAGTTTGAATGAACGGCGCGCCGGCCTTCGGACTGACGCAGATCCAATCCAGAGACGCGGGCGCGGGTCGGGTTCCGTTGGTCTCGACAGCGACTTCGAATCCGCGCTCGTGTAGAGCGGCGATCAAGGGCTCATCGAGCTGCAAGAGCGGTTCACCGCCGGTGCATACCACGTATTTCCTTATCCCCACGGGTGCGAGCAGGCTCGCCGAAGACGTGGCGCGATCGCTCGAACTTTGTCCTATATCATGCAACTCGCCGAGCTCGCCGCCCCAGCACCGGTTTACTGCATCCGCAAGCTCGCTCGCGCTCGAGAACCTGCCACCATCCGGTCCTATGCCGACGAAATCGGTGTCGCAGAACTGACAGACCGCGCGCGAGCGATCCTCCTCGCGCCCCGTCCAGAGATTGCACCCGGAGAATCTGCAGAACACCGCCGCGCGTCCGCTCTGGGCGCCCTCGCCCTGGAGGGTGTAGAAGATTTCTTTTACGGTGTAAGTCATCTCGCTGACGGATCCGTGCTTGCGTACGCGATCGGATCTTCCAATCCTGCTTCACTGAAACCCTTGAGACGCAGTTGGCAGGCGTCGCACCGTCCGCAAGCATCGCCATCTGCGCCCGGATCGTAGCAGCTAGTGGTGATCGAGTAGTCTACGCCCAGGGAAGCACCGAGCTTGATGATCGCGGCTTTACTGAGGGAGATCAGGGGAGCGCGGACGGTGAGATGGTTTTTTCCCTCCACACCGGCGCGGGTCGCGAGGTTCGCCATTTTCTCGAATGCGTGGATGTACTCGGGCCGGCAGTCCGGATAGCCGCTGTAGTCGAGCGCGTTCACGCCGATGAAGATGTTCGATGCGCCGATCACCTCGGCGAAGGCAAGCGCGTACGAAAGGAAAATAGTGTTGCGCGCTGGAACGTAGGTGACCGGAATCTCGGTGACGGTGCGGGATGACGTTGTAACCGCTTCTAGATCTCGATGCGTAGGCGCGCCTCCTCTCGATTTCCCGGATTGGGCGCGCTTGGGCACCTGGATATCGGCGGTGAGTGCGGAGCCGCCGAAGACCCGCAGATCGATCTCGATGATCTCATGTCGAGCAACACCGGCCCTGCGCGCAATACTTTTCGCAGCCTCGATCTCGACCGAGTGGCGCTGACCGTAGCTGAAGGTCAGGGCGTTGACGGCGAAACCCTCGCTTTTGGCAATCGCGAGGACAGTTGTCGAGTCGAGGCCGCCGCTCAGTAGAACAACGGCGGGTTCGGCCCCGGGCTGTGAGGGGATCGAGTGGGTGTTGTGGGTCATTTGGTCGCTCTGGAGAAAGTTACACTCTCAGAACGAAGGGTTGTGGCTCCTGCCATAAACTCGAGTAGGAGTTATGGCTAACGACAAACTCAGGACGACCTGTTGTGAGTTGGAGTTCCCGGCGATCGGTTCCGTGTCTCTGTGCTGCAATGCATTTGTGCGCAGAGACACGGAACACCCAGCCGGGAACCCCAACCTATAACAGGTAGTCTTGCGTTTGCAGACGACGTATGACGAGCGTGAGACGTAGCTACGCTCAGGGCTGGACACCCGACACGCTATCGCACTGCCACGATCTCCCGCACTTTTAAGCCTCGCTGAAATCAATAACAGGAGCATACGTGAGAATCGCACGAAAGCTTTCACCCGTCCTCGCAAGTGTGGCCATGGCTTGCACCGCGGCATTGCAGCCCGGCGCCGTTGCCCCTACCAGCCCCGCGATCACCGCTCAGGATCTCCGAGCCCGTCTCTACATTTTTGCCGATGATTCCATGCTCGGCCGTCAGTTTGGAACCGAGGGCAATCTGAAAGGCACCCAGTACATCGCGAACGAGCTTGCTCGGCTCGGCATCCAGGCGGGCGGCGTCGATGGGACCTACTTCCAGAACGTACCTGCCTTTCGCGTGGCGATGGCGCCTGGAGCTCAGGTTTCCGTGGAGGGAGCGCCACTCACATTCGGCAGCGACTACATCACGAGCTTCCCGTCGTCGGGTCGCGCGATTCCCCTGGATAGCGTGCAGGTGGTTTACGGTGGCGATCTCTCGGACACCACAACGCTGATCGCACCAGCGATGAGTGAGGGGAAGGCAGTCCTGCTGTCGATCGCAACGCCGCTGCGGAGAAATCCGGGCGCACTAGTCGCGCGGTACTCGGGCGCCAGAACCGTGATCCTCGTCAATGATCCTCGCACGGTTCGTCCCTACTCCGTAACCATTTCGTCCGATACGACGCCGAGTCGCCTCAACGTTGTTGTGTCGCCGGAGACTGCACGGCGGTTGATAGGGGGCGACCCGACGTCGGTGCGCCCGGGAACGCCGGGCCGGTGGATTCACTTCTCGTCGATTGGATTTACACGGACGCCGGCGCCGGCCCGGAATGTCATTGGAATCATTCCGGGCACTGACCCGGCTCTTCGCGGAGAATATGTCGCGCTTGGCGCGCACAACGATCATCTGGGAATCCGCTTCGCTGGCCCGCTCGATCATGACTCGCTGCGCGCCTACAACATTATGGCGAACAGGATCGTCGAAGCCCGGACGGGTGTGACACCTGGAACACCGGGCGGCGGTCTGACGCCGGCAGAGCGCGCGTCGATTCACGTGAACGTCGACAGCCTGCATCGCATTCGACCGGCGCGAATGGACTCGATTTACAACGGTGCCGATGACGACGGTTCAGGATCCGTTGGCGCGCTCGAGATAGCGGAAGCGTTTGCGAGATCGGGAACGAAACCTCGGCGGTCACTGATTTTTGTCTGGCACACGGGTGAAGAGGCAGGACTTCTTGGCTCGAGATATTTCACCGACAACCCGACCGTGCCGCGGGACTCGATCGTGGCGCAACTCAACATGGACATGATTGGGCGCGGTGGAGCGTTCGATATAAGTGGCGGCAGCCCGACGTATCTACAGCTCGTCGGATCGCGGCGGCTGGCGACGGAGCTGGGCGACATCGTCGAAGCGGTGAACAGACAACAGTCGACCCCGCTGACATTCGACTACAGCTACGACGCGAACGGGCATCCGGAGCGGATCTATTGCCGGAGCGATCATTACGAGTACGCGCGCTACGGAATCCCGATCACGTTCTTCACGACGGGTCTCCACATGGACTATCACCAACTAACCGACGAGCCCGAGTACATAGACTACGAGCACGAGCGTCGCGTAGCTCAGTTGGTGCACGACGTCGCGCTGCAAGTCGGCAACCTCGATCATCGCGTTGTGGTGGATAAGCCGCGCCCGGATCCTCAC
>CADDZN010000310.1 GCA_902812375.1 bacterium
CTTCTAGATGTCAGACTCCGACACTCGACGCAACGCGGCCTCTCACTCGAGAACCTGCTCTTCATCTTCTGCACGAACGATCCGTGCAAATGGAAATCGCACAGTGCGCGCTTGCACGACTCGCACACCCCACCCTTTCCCGCGCCGAAAAATGCTCCGCATTTATCGCACTGCCATTTGAACGCGGATGGCCGGAAAATCGGCACTTACACCATCGCCAGGGTTTGCGAGCCTCTCCATGACGCGCCGGGCTTGAGCTCCACCGGAGAACCGACCTGCGCCGCCTCGATGCAAATCATCCGTAAATAGTCTTCGGTGTCGAGTCCGATGAATCCGGTCACCTTTTCCGCCCACGGATTCCATACGACCGCATCCCTGAAGCCGTCGGAGCGCACTTCGATACGACGGTCGTTGCCGCGATCCTCGACCTCCACCTTCTTCGGTGCCTTGAGGTAAACGCGATCCGTCTCGTCGGTGATGACGAGCTTCTTCGCCTCGTCTTTCGTCTCGTTCCCACCCTGCGTTTTGTCGAGATACCACTTGCCCATGAATCCGCGAATAGCCGTTTCACGAATATCGGCGACGGCAATGTAGGTGTGGAGCGCCGCGGTGAAGGTGAACGACTCGTCTCCGATGTTGAACACTTCGAGCTGCACCCGCAGCGATTTGTCGTCGATGGCCGCGGTTAGCTCCGTGCGAAAATGGTACGGCCAGAGCTCGCGCGTGCGATGATCGTCGGTCAAGACCAGCTTCACTGACGATGGATCGTCCGACGTATCGGCATTCTCGGCCAGACGCCACTCCGATTTTCTGGCGAATCCGTGTTGAGGCAGAGGCCCGGTGTTGCCGAACTGAGGAAACACCACGGGAATTCCGCCGCGAATGGGATCGCCAGGCGCAAACGTCGCAGTTTTTCCCATGAATAGTACTTCCCTGCCGCCGGCCGGAATCCAGGACGTCACGTGCCCGCCGTTCAGGTAGATGTCGGCGGAGCTGCCCGACGGATGCGAAAGCAGCACCGTCGACATGCCGTTCTTTCCGGGAACGAGGGGTGGCGTCATGGGATCAGATGTTGATGCACGAGCGGCGAATTCCGCCAGTCACTCGCGCCAGTAGGCTACCGGTTCGGCCGCCCAGGCGGGGTCTCGCTCTTGAACACTTCCCGATTGATCTGGATGTATTCCTTCAGGTTCGATGGCACATCCTCCTCGGGAAAAATCGCTGTCACTGGGCACTCCGGCTCGCATGCACCGCAGTCGATACACTCATCGGGATGGATGTAGAGCTGCTCTGGTCCCTCGTAGATGCAGTCAACGGGACACACGTCTACACACGCGCGATCCTTTGTGTTCTTGCAGGCTTCAGTTATGACGTAGGGCATGTCTTTCCAGGTAGTTCGCCGGCAGCTTCAATTCCAGCCAGGGCGCGACAAGCGAATCCTTTGCGAAAAATAGGCTCGTGAGATTGAATATCAACAGGAACGCTCATCGCTTGATGATTCCGAGCAGAATGCCGAGCAGAGTGAGAGCGATCACCGAAAGCAGGACAGTGGCAACACGTCGGCGAGTTCTGCGGACGGCGGCCCAGACTTCTTCGTCCAGATACCATCGTCCCGGAGACGCCTCACGAATCACCGCCCGATTTTGAAGACGTTTGATCGCGAGCGAGTCGCCGAGACCGATTGCCTCGTAGGGTTGAGCAGTCTCCCGCGAAATAGCGCCCGCGGCTCGAAAGTTCTCAACGACCTCTCGCTCTCGTCTCGCCAGAATTGCGGCTATGGCAGGTGCGCCCATTTCATCAGCTCCTGAACCGGGTTTGCGTGCGCGCTACTTTCGCCATGGCGGCAACTCACCACGCTTCTTCTCAATTTCCGGATTCTCCCGAAACAACGTAGCCGTTCGACCTATCACCTGCACTACGGCCGAATTCGTCGCCAGCGCCAGGGAGTTCGCTACGTCCTTGGGCTTCACGTCGTCCTTGTTACCAAGCTTCACCTTCACCAGCTCGCGGGTCCTCAACGCGTCGTCCAGAGCGGTCACTACTGCAGGCGTGAGACCTTGCTGTCCCACGTGCACTGTCGGGGTTAGATGATGCGCTTCAGCGCGCAACACCGCCCGGTCCTTGCCCTTCAATTTCTTGTCCGCCCGGGCTTGGTCATGAAGCCGCGTACATCGAGAGGCGTGCCGTTCCAGTAATTCGCGTCACTCCGCATTACCTGGAAATGCAGATGCGGCGCGTCCGGCGATGCATTTCCCGTCGTCCCGACGAAGCCAATGACATCGCCCTCCTGCACCGCGAGCCCTTCCTTCACATTCGGCGCATAGCCCATGAGGTGGGCGTAGTACTCGAGGTACCGTCCACTCGCATCCGCTATGTAAATGGTGATCCCTCCCGCGCCGCCCGTCGCGAGCTTGATGATGCGGCCGGCAGCGGCGGCCAGTACCGGAGTGCCGCGCATCGCCATGACGTCCGTCGCCATGTGAATACGCCCTCCACTCCGCGCCTCGTGGAACGTATCGGTCAGCGCGGATGGCTCGACGCCTTCCACTGGAACCATCAACGGATGCGCGCGGAAATAGGCCGAGTCGGATGGAAGCATCGGGCGCATATCGGGCCGGGGTGGTGCATTGACCCCCGGCTTCGATACTACCACCGGTGGCAGCCGCTCGGGCTTCGAGTCGCTCGGCGCGTGAAAATTCACGCACGCCGCGAGAGCGAGCAGACCGGCCGCGCTAGCTCGACGCAAGACCGGCCAATTGTTGGCTCTCCGCGGGCGCGATCGCTTCTTTCGCGGCGAGCTCCTCTGCCATCTTCGCGATTCCTTCCTCAATGGTCCTGGAGTGATGCATCGAGCAGAACTTCGGCCCGCACATCCCGCAGAACTCCGCGCTCTTGAAGTACTCGGCCGGCAACGTCTCGTCGTGGTATTCCTGCGCCCTCTCGGGATCGAGGCTGAGTCGGAACTGCTCCTTCCAGTCGAAGTTATAGCGCGCGCGTGACAGCGCGTCGTCACGATCGCGCGCGCCTTTGCGTCCCCGCGCGACGTCCGCGGAATGCGCGGCGATCTTGTAAGCGATCACGCCTTGTCTCACGTCTTCGGCGTTTGGCAGGCCGAGGTGCTCCTTGGGCGTCACGTAGCAGAGCATGTCCGATCCGAACCACCCGATCATCGCCGCGCCAATCGCGCTGGAGATGTGGTCGTAACCGGGCGAGATGTCGGTGACGAGCGGACCCAGCGTGTAGAACGGCGCCTCACTGCAGACTTCTTTCATGCGGCGGACGTTCATCTCGATCTGGTCCATCGGGATGTGTCCTGGGCCTTCGACCATTACCTGTACGTCGCGCTTCCAGGCTCTGCGCGTGAGCTCGCCGAGCGTATCGAGCTCGGCGAATTGCGCGCGATCGCTGGCGTCGGCGATGCAACCCGGGCGCAGACTGTCGCCGAGCGAGATAGTGACATCGTATTGCCGGAGGATCTCGAGCACTTCGTCGTAGTACTCGTAGAGCGGATTCTGCTTACGGTGCGCCATCATCCAGACGGCGTGGAGCGAGCCACCGCGGCTCACGATGCCGGTGATGCGTCCGTGCACGAGCGGCAAGTGCTCGATGAGGATGCCGGCATGGAGCGTCATGTAATCGACGCCCTGCTTCGCCTGGTGCTCGATCATGTCGAGCAGGTCGTTGGCGGTCAGCTCCTCGAGCTGCTTGTCCCACTTGCCATCGGGTCCGCCTTGCACGGCCTGGTAGATGGGAACTGTTCCGATGGGGACTGGGGAAGCGGCGATGATGGCGCGACGGATTCCGTCGATGTTGCCACCGGTCGAGAGATCCATCACGGTATCGGCGCCGTATTTGACGGCGATCTGAAGCTTTTCGATCTCGCCATTGACGTCGGACGAGACCTGCGAGTTGCCGATGTTGGCGTTGATCTTGACGCGCGCGACTTTGCCGATTGCCATTGGCTCGAGCGCGCCGGCAAGGTGGTGGATGTTGGCGGGAATGATGAGGCGACCAATCGCGATC
>CADDZN010000311.1 GCA_902812375.1 bacterium
GAACACATCTCCGCGGAAAAACGGATCCACGGCGGCTTGAACGGCCAACTCCACCTCGCGCACCCCGACCCTCGTGCTGTCTTCCTGGGTGCTGCCTTTGGGTGAGAGGTCGGCGACGAAATCTCCAACGGCGCTGAAGTCGGGAAGCAGCCGTGGATTGGTCGACCCCTGCGGACCGACTACCGGGCCGCTCGTGGTGTCTGGTTTCGCGCCCTGCATCCGCTCCAGCTCCCTCACCAAGGCGATCGAGTCGGCTGCGGCAATACTGTCTGCGCGTGCCTTGGCTTTCGCGGAGGTATCCGGTGGGTTTGTAGGAACCTGCGCCGCGGCAGCCGAGCCGAGGATCGCGAGCGCACAGAGTGGTGCCGTAAATCGCATTGTTATTGTCATCTGATAGAATTGGCGCCGAGAAATCGGTCGGCTGAATGGTGAGCGATAATGTACTTCGCGAACATTGTCCTGCCTGACCGTGACCTTACACGAAAGCGAGCAAAGCCTCGCTCAAATGCCGATGGTCTATCCCTGAATACTCTCGGTATCTAACGCTGTGTAAGCGGTAGCATTCGTGCCGTGGTGGGTATCGCCCTCTCCCAGTTTGCGGGCGCTGAATCAACGGACGCATCGTATCCTCCGAAGCTCGAACGCAGATTGAGTACGATGCGAGTATTCGAATCAGGATATCGATCTGCTGTGGCTGTGCTCACGACATAGTGAAGATCTTCGAGTGATTTGATGCTCATCGCGCTCAGCGGATTCGTACCGGAATTGAGGAATCCCGTCATTAACTCATTTCCAAAGGTCGATTCCCGCCAATGCGAGTTTACAGTTCCCTCGGCGCCCTGGCTTCCTTCGACCGGAACCGATGTCGCGCACGTGTTCACGCCGCCCACGGCCTTGCACCCAGCGATTCCACCGGCGCCAATGTAGGACACGTTCGTGCCATAGTTGATGAGCAGCTTATTCGACGTCGAATCCCAGAAAGTCCCGAAGCCGACGACGTGCATCATCTCGTGGGTGATGACTTCCTGCAAATTGCCAGCTCCGGCGAGGGCGTTGACATCTGCCGAATCGATTTTGATGATCCCAATCGATGTGCGATAGTCAGGCTGGCCGTTCGAAGTGCGGATATAGCATGGCCCAGCTTGCGCGAGAACCTGACCACGACCGTCAATCGAGTCAATCGATGCATAAATGACGAGTCCGTTGATCGTTTCATATAATTTCGGGACGCCCGTTGCGCCGCATGACGCCGGGTCCGCACCTGTCGCGTTCACCGGCGGAATCGCTCCGACGATGATCGACTCGAGACGACTGGCGGCATTGGCAAACAATGCTTGCTGAGAGCTGGTCAGCGTGCGCCCAAAGTATCGGAGATCAATCTTGTAGCTTGATTTGACGGTCGCTGGTCCCGACGAATCGGAGCATGCAGAGAAAATCGCGATGCTCGAGATGAGAGCAAGCGTTGTTGTTGAACGCATATGATCATGCATAAAGGTTCGAGGGCTGTGAAAGGGCGACGGCCCCACGCTTACCGCGGAGCCGCCGCCAATTCCATTATTGCGTCAGATTTATTCGTAGTTGAATGCTGCGCGGCCGTCCCACCGACGCACCGCTGAAGAAGGCGCCTTTGAGCAGGTACTTCTTGTCGAAAATGTTGTCGACGTAGATCTCAGGGCGAACCAGCGCGCGTCCAAAGGAGAACGAATACCCGGCGCTTCCGTTCAGGATGAAGCTTGGCTTCACCTTGATCCCGCGATTGAAATCGAACAAGCCGGTCCCGTAGTCGCAGTCACAATCAGCCGGATCGACTCCATTTGTGAGACCTGACCCGTAGATGCCGCTCAAACTCGCATAGGCTTGTCTGTACGAGTACGTGCCGGACGCGACAGCGCTCAGACGTTGATCGTGATCGAGGTCGAAGAAGCCGGTGGGTTCGTCGGTCGGAAAGAATCCGCCGGTGATTGGACCGTGCCCGTAGGCGTGATTAAGCGCAACGTTGAGGTACGCGGAGAAAGGTCCCGGCGGCCTGATCTCCTGCACCGTTTCTATACCCGCGATTCTCGCCTCGGCGATGTTGACGGAAGTCACGATCGCTGATCCCGGCACGGTAGCGTCGTCTATTCCTGGTGTGCTCTGCTTGTAATACCCGGCGAGCTTCGACACGAGGCCGAACGGGAAGCGATGAACCAGGCCCGCCTCGTAAAAATTGTCACGCTCCGGAACGGTGGGCTCGGCGGTAACGCCGCCCTGAGCAACGCTCGTAATTGCGCGCAGATCCTCGACGTTCGTCGGAATGAATAGCCGGCCGTAGTACAGATAGAGCGTATTCGCAGGATTGGGAAAGAAATTCAGTCGAATCCGCGGACTCCACTGCGTCTTTGTACCGGCGAAGGGCGCGTTGTGCGCATCGAACCTGACTCCGGTGCGGATCTCGAACTCTTCCGTGGGGGAATATGCTGTTTGCGCGTAGCCGCCAGCATCATAACCCTTGAGGCCGGAGTTCGATGCCGGGCCGGGATTTCCGGAGGCGGAGGTTGTCTCGAAGTCCTCGTGACCGCTTGTGAACTGGGTGAGAGTTCCAAACTTGAACTCCAACTCGCGACCGGGATGGATCGAGTAATCCGCCTTTAAGCCCAGCGTGTTGAAATTTCGATTCTCCCGGATGTTATAGAGCGTTGGGTCGGGGAAGAACGAGAACTGCGGCTCGTCCTGCGCGCCCGGTGTGTAGCGGAGACTTCCGCCGCGGTAAAACGTTCCAAGAAAAAGCTCCGGAACCGACGATTGACTGGTGCTGCTCGCGCCGCCGCCCGCGTAGTCAGGGCCTGAGAACTGGTGGTGCCAGCCCAGATTCACGAAGCTGTTGATATCGCGCTGGTTGTCGTCCTGAAAATTGTTGCCCGTGCTATCGAAGGGTACCTGGAACTTCGTGCGCGAAAGATTTCCCTCGAGGTTGACGACGTCGTTGATACCTGGGTTGTACTCGATCTTCCCGAAACCGTAGACGTCATCACCGTGGTTGTGAAAGTTTTCGACCTCATTTGTAGCCGGGTCGAGAATCAGCGGTTCACGCCGCATGCCGGTGCTCTGGTGTGCGCCGGAGAAAAAGTAGCCGAGCCTGCCAGCGTTAGTGCTGGCTGTGACGGCTTCGCCCGTGGTATTGAAAGACCCGCCGAAGCCGGAAAGCGAATAGTGAAAGCCGCCTGCGGGTATGCGAGTCGTGATGTCTACCACTGCGGCGTTCTTGTTTCCGTATTCCGCATCCCATCCTCCGGTCTTGAAATCGATCTCGTTCACTACTGATGGGTCGAATAATTCGTTGAGGCTCCCGGAGATCCCCGCGGGCACCGGCACTCCGTCGACGTAGTACGTGTACTCGGCGTGTTGTCCGCGAATATGCACCTCGCCGGTCGGCGCCCGTGCCGCGCCCGCGATCGACTGCTGCAGAATCTGCGACGTGGTGTTGGTTGGTGCGCCGTGATACTGCTGTTGCTTGAATCTCTGATCTCCCGTACGCGTGTCGACGGCGAGCGGCGCAGAAGCGGTCACAGTTACGCCCGCAAGGTTGATCGCGACGGCATTGAGCCTGAAGTCGAGGCGAATATCGTCGGGGGCGTCAGTAACCGTAAGAGCTTTTGTCTGCGGCGCGAAGCCGAGAAACCGCGCGGTGATACTATAGTTGCCAGCGGGAATGTTGTGGGCGGTGTACCGCCCAAAGGCATCAGCCGTCGCGTTGAACACGATTTGAGTACCGCGCATTACGCTGACTTCCGCGCTTGCGAGTGGTTGGCCGCTCGCGCTGTCAGTGACTGTGCCCGTTATGTCTGCGTTTAGCGTGGCGTTCGCTTTGGAAGCACTGGCGGTGAGCGGCGCAAGAAACATTGCGACGGTGCCCGCGAGCGCGCCCCAGCGAGCTGCTCGCTGAAACAGTAGGGTCATTGTAGTCTCGATTAGGGTATGTGAGCGCGACGAATGACGTCGCGTCGTTGATCCAGCGTTACTTG
>CADDZN010000312.1 GCA_902812375.1 bacterium
CGGTAGATCCGTCGCCGACCGCACCATAGTTACGGATGTCGAAATCGCGGGCGGGGAATACCGGGGGAACGATTCGCGCGAGGATTCCATGCACCATCGCCCAACCGGATGTACTGGAAATCGGCGCACCAGCAACCGGACTCGCGAGACGCGCGCACGCCGTGACCAGATTCGGAGCGATCGCCACACCGCCCGCGACCACCCCAACGCGCTTGAGAAATTCTCTTCTCGCCTGGTCTGGTTCGCGCTTGCCCTTCACTTTGAGCTCGTCGACGCAGGGAGGATTCCTTTGCGGCCTGCGGATGTACCGAGAGGACGTGCGCGCCCGCGCGCCCACTTCGCGTAGTCGCGCAAAGCGCTGGCCGGTGCATAGGTGTACCAGCCATAGCCGAGCCGCCGGTCCTTGAGCTGGTGCCAATCGTAAAGCTTGATGCCGTTGCGATCACTGAAAATCGGACGGTTGGTACCGATCTCGTACAGGCGCGCCCAGATTGGTCCCGCGCCTGGAGATTCGTGCAGCCCCGATGCGAAATCGTAGGTGTAGCCCCAGAGCTTCCGGGCGTCGAGCCACTGCGCGGCGGCGTTGACGGAAGCGACAACAGCAGGCGACGGCGACGGGAGACGCATCAGAAAGCGCATGAGATTCGCGCTCTCCTGGGCAGTGAGCGACGTCAGCTCGTAACTGCGCGCGCTCGTTGGTTGAAGCGTGAGCGGATCGTGCTGCTGCCCCCAAACCGTGAGCTGCCCATTCACTTTGACCTGCGCTCGTACAACGCAATCGATTCCGGCATCAACCGCCGATCGTGTCCGCGCCCGCAGCTCGGGCGACACATACGGAAACCGGCCGTCCCCGATCTCGGTCAGGAGCTCCAGCACGTTCGTCGTAGCGTCGTCGTTGAACGTCGCGGCATCGTGATAGCTTCCGGCGAGCGGCCAGACTTGCGGCCAGCAGCCATTCGGAAATTGCGCGTCGAGCAGGTATTCCACTCCGCGCAGAAAAGCGGCACGGTAGCGGGGATCCGGGCGCACACTGTCCGCCAGGGCAAGGAAGCGAATCTCGGAAGTTGTCGAACCATTGTCGATGGTGGAGATCCACTGCCATTGCGCGCTCTCCGAGAAATAGCTCTCTCCAGGCGCCCGCGGATGCTGGCTGAAATCGACGTGCTTCGACCAACCACCATTCGGTGCCTGGAAGCTTAGAATATTCTGGGCGAGCCGTCGCGCCGTGTCCGACGCAAACCACCCTGGCGCCATATCCTTGGTGATCTCGAAACTGCCTGCATACGGCGCGCGAACCATCGCTGAGCGCCCGACACCTCTGAGCTCAGCGTTCATCACAGCGGTGTCCGCCGCACGCCTCGCGCCTGACCTCCGTAAGTATTCTTTCCAGGCGTCGCGCTCCGGTTCTCGGAGTGAATCGATCCTGCTCGCGCTCAGCAGCGGGATCGTATCGTGTGCTGCTCGATAGCTCGGCAGCTTGCTGATCGAATCCATCGGATTCATAACAGGAGTGGGTCGCTGACTGGTAGCGGCGCAAGCGGCCGACGCGATCGCCGCGGCGAGAGCGAGCGACGCCTTACGCATTCGGCGCCGCGTCGAGGTTCACCTGCTGGATGCGCGGCACCAGTACATGCATGATCAGGAGCGCCGACACATACGCCAGCCCGCAAACGATAAAAATCGGCGTATAATCGTCGCCGTTCGACTGTAGAACGAGACCGGTTGCACGCTGGAACAACACTCCGCCGATTGCACCCGCGAATCCGCCAATACCGACTACGGTGCCAAGGGCGCGACGCGGAAACATGTCGCTTGCGAGTGTAAAGATGTTCGCCGACCACCACTGGTGAGCCGCGGCCGCAACACTCACGATGCCAACGCTCAGCCAAACTCCCTTCGCTGCCGGTGCGAACATCGTCGGCACGATTGCAGCCGCGGCGATGAGCATTGTCGTCTTTCGCGCAGCGTTCACCGACCAATTGCGCTTGATCAGCGCGCCCGACAGCCAGCCGC
This sequence comes from bacterium, assembly GCA_902812375.1. Classification (GTDB taxonomy): domain Bacteria; phylum Gemmatimonadota; class Gemmatimonadetes; order Gemmatimonadales; family Gemmatimonadaceae; genus UBA4720. The sequence goes on from CADDZN010000312.1 coordinate 2,014, forward strand.
CGAACACCGAGCCGACATCCGCGAACACATAGATCACGATCAGTGGCAACGCGATACTCGCCAGCTTGATCCCGTATCGTGCGTCGAGAAATTTCGGGAGCCAGTAGAGATAGAACCACCAGATTGGATCGGTCATGAATTTTCCGATCGCGAACGCCCACGTCTGCCTGTGCTTGAGCAGCGTCGACCATTTCACGGGAGTCGTCGATTCGCGCGGATCGCTCTGAATGAGCGCGAGCTCCCGCGCGGAAACTTTCGGATGCTCCTGCGGCCTGCGATAAATCGGCAGCCAGAACATCACCCAGATGAAGCCGAGCGCTCCGGTTGCGATGAACGCGGCCTGCCATCCCCAGGTGAGCGCGATCCACGGCACCACGAGCGGCGTTACGATCGCACCGATGTTCGAGCCGGCGTTGAAGATTCCGGTTGCGAAGGCGCGTTCACGAACCGGAAACCACTCTGCCACAGTCTTGATCGACGCTGGAAAGTTGCCGGACTCGCCGACGCCGAGCGCGAATCGAGCCAATCCGAAACCGGTGACGGTGCGCGCCAGTGCGTGAGCAATCGCGGCCAGGCTCCAGACGATGACGGAGAACGCGAAACCGAGCCGCGTGCCGATCTCGTCCATGAGACGGCCGGCGCCGATGTATCCAAACGCGTAGGCAAGAGTGAACCACGATACGATCGCGCCGTACTGCGCCTCAGACCAACCGATGTCTTTCTGGAGTGTCGGCGCGAGAATTCCGAGCACCTGTCGATCGACGTAATTGATAGTCGTCGCGAAGAAGAGGAGTGCGCATATCACCCAGCGATAGCTCGTCATTCTTTCCCCGGGCAGAGGGACGGGCTCAGCGCTGTACGCGGCCACTTCCTTCTCCTTTCATTAGAGCCTCGACCTCTCCAACATCGACGCGATTGAAGTCGCCGAGTATGGAATGCTTGAGGCACGACGCGGCGGTTGCGAACTCGAGCGCGCGCTGATCGTCGGCATAGGTCCTGAGACCATAGATCAATCCAGCGGCGAATGAGTCTCCCGCGCCCACCCGGTCCACAATGTTAGTGATTTCGTACTTCCGGCTGGCGAAACGCTGATTGCGATTATGCAAAATCGCAGACCAGCCGTTGTGATCCGCGCTGTGGCTCTCGCGCAGGGTAATGACCTGCTTCTCAAGATTAGGGAACTCCCCGAGAACTCGTTCCGCCAGTTGGTAATACCATTCCACATTCAGCTTTCCCGCTTCCTCGCTCCCGCTTCCCGCTTCCCGCTTCCCGCTTCCCGCGATTCCAAGTGCTTTTTGGCAGTCCTCCTCGTTCGCGATGCCGACTTTGACGTTTGATACGAGCTCACGCATCACCTCCGGCGCTCTCTTACCGTAGCGCCAGAGATTCTTTCGATAGTTGTAGTCGCACGACACCGTAATTCCTTTGGCGCGCGCGGCTTTCACTGCCTCCAGAGAAAGCGCGGCTGCCGAAGCGCTGATTGCCGGTGTCACACCGCTCACGTGAAACCAGGACGCGCCCTCGAGAATCGCGTTCCAGTCGAAATCGCCGGGCTTGGCTGCGGCAATCGATGATCCAGCGCGATCATAGGTCACCTTCGACGGGCGCTGGTTCGATCCAGTCTCCAGAAAATAAACGCCGATTCGGTCACCAGCTCTCTTTATGGAGCTGGTGTCCACACCAAACCTTCTGACCTCGGCGACGGCAGCTTCTCCGAGCGGATTTGTTGGAAGCGCCGTCACGAACGAAACCGGAATACCGAACTGCGCGAGCGATACCGCTACGTTCGCTTCTGCGCCGCCGAAGGTTGCTTCCAGGAGCGGAGATTGGAACAGACGCTCGAAGCCCAGTGATTTGAGCCGGAGCATCACTTCTCCAAAAGTGACGACGCGCGTCATCGAGCTTCCCGCTTAACCGCGTACGCAGCGTTGACAGCCTGCCGAACTTCGTCTCGGATGCGATCGAAT
>CADDZN010000313.1 GCA_902812375.1 bacterium
CCTTTGAAGAGGTCAAGCCGGCGTTGGTTCTGCTCGATGTGATGATGCCCGGGCGCGATGGATGGCAGGTCTGCCGCGACATCAAGCAGCACCCAACGCTGGGACGCAATGTGCGCGTGGTCATGGTGACAGCTCTCGACGACTGGGTGAACAAGCGCCAGGCGCTCCAGACGGGTGCGGATGATTTCGTCGAGAAGCCCTTCGAGCTCTCGAAGCTCGCATCTACCGTCGAGCGAAACATCAAACTGCTTTCCCCAGCCACCACCTCCTGAGCGTGGATTACCATCAGCTAATGCGCGACTCTCTGACGCGCCTGCCTACCGTCGCCGCGACAATCGACGGAATGCGCAAAGCCGTACAAGAGCGTGGAGAGCTGGTGATTCTTTACTTCAACTTCGATCGTTACTCGAAGGTCGAGGAGATCTACGGCTGGGAAAAACTGGATAGTGTGCTCGAGACCACCGGTGCTGCGATGCGCGATTTTCTGAGCAAAAGCCGGCTTGCCTCGTCCAAGCTCATGGTCGCGTTTCCGAACGATGACGATTTCGTTTTCTTCCATGTACCGGACGACGATACTCCCGCCGCCACCGACGCCGAGATCACCGAGCTCACCGTCGGACTGAAAGAGGCCGTGTCGTCCGAGATCGAGCGGGTTCACGGCGAAGACATCGCCTCACTCTTCGACATTTTTGTCGGGCGCGCACTGGTAGTCTATAACCCCAAACTTCGTCTCGAGCGCCAGATCTATCGCGGCATCCGCGAGGCAGCGAACGCTTCCAAGAGCCTCGAGGCACGCGAGCAGGCGAAGAAGCTGTCCGACCTCCGCGACACACTGCGCAATCGTGGTCTCTACATCGAATATCACCCGATAGTCATCACCGACAATCAAAAGGTGTTTGGCTACGAGGCGCTCGCGCGCGGCTCGCTACGCAGCATGCGTAGTCCCGAGGTAATGTTCGAGATCGCCGCACAATCGGATCTCATCTGGGACTTGAGCCGTCTCTGTCGCGAGCGCGCCATCGAAGGAATGGGCAAGCTTCTCAAAGACGGTGAGCTGCTCTTCATGAACGTCGATCCGGCTGATTTCGCGGACCCGTCGTTCGACGTGAAGGAGCTGAACGTGAAGGATCCCACGCGCGTCGTCATCGAGATCACCGAGCGCACAGCCATCAAGGACTACCCGAAATTCCGCGGGCGCCTGAAAGAATTTCGAGACCAGGGGTATCGCTTCGCCGTCGATGACGCCGGCAGCGGCTACGCGGGACTCGGCTCCATCGCCAATCTCGAGCCCGATTTCATCAAGCTCGATATGTCGCTCATCAACTGCATCGACCAGAACTTCATCAAGCAGAACCTCGTCGAGACAATGGTGCGTTTCGCGAACGAGCATGGCGCGATGGTCATCGCCGAGGGAGTCGAGCGAAAAGAAGAATACGAGATGGTCAAATCACTCGGCGTCCATCTCGTGCAAGGCTTCTTCGTTCACAAGCCGAGCGAGAACGCGGTGGGGTTCCGTCCACCCGTGCATCCCGCGCCCGCTCTCACCGACCCAGCAGCGCGGTAACCAGCGCAAAGGATCGCTCGGCTGCTCCCGTACCATCCTGCACCATAGAGCGCGCGGCCAATCCGGCAGCGTCTCGCGCCGGCACCGAGCCAAGCCATTCGCGGAGTCTGAGTAAGAGATCGGCATCTCCTGTTACTGAAGACCCACCGCCCCTATCGATGAGATTGGCGGCATCTCGGCTCTTCTCATGGCGCGGACCGAAGATCACGGGTGCTCCATATGCGGCGGGCTCGAGCACCGAGTGCAACCCCGCTGCGTGGAACGCGCCACCGACGTAGGCGACATCGCCGAGCGCATAGAGATCACCAAGGATTCCAAACCGATTTACCAGCACGATATCGGCGGACGGCGCGGCCGAGTTGTCTATCGTGGCAAGGCGAAGAGAATTGGGATGCGCCCATTTCACGATCGAAGCGAGATGCGTCGAGGGGAGCTCGTGCGGGGCGATGATCAATCTCGCATCAGGAATCTTTTCACGGAGCTTGAGCCACACCGGCAGCAAGTGCTCTTCGTCGGAGGGCCAGGTCGATCCGGCAACGAGAGTCGGGCGCGCGGACGCGAGCGATTCAACGAGCGGCGAGCGAGGCCGCTGCGCCCGCTTCCACACCTGGTCGTATCGCGTGTCGCCAGTGACGACGATGCGATCACTTCGGACGCCCATCTCCCGGAAGTGGGTGGCGTCCTTTGCGTCGATGGCGCCGATCATCCGTAAGGAACGATAGGCGTCGCCGAGGAATGCTCTCGCAACGATGCCTCGTCTTCCCGACGATTCGGCGAGCGTAGCACTGATCACTCCAACCGCAATGTTGGAATCGACAGCGGCTTCAGTGAGAGCGGGCCAAATATCCAGCTTGCTGAACACGAGCGCGCTCGGCTGCAGCGCGGACATCATTGCACGCGCCGCGCGAAAAGTGTCGAAGGGCAGGTAGTCGGCGAAATCGACGCCGAGCGAGCTGGCGAAGCGCTCCGCGCTAGGAGAGTAAAACGTGTAGACTATTTGAAGGTCCGGCCTTCTCGCTCGAACGAGCTCGATCACAGGTTGGGCTTGCAAGCCTTCGCCGACGGATGGCGCGTGAAACCACATTAGCGGTCTGGAAGTATCGCGCGCCGTGGACGACCAACGCCTGTAGCGCTCGACGATGTGGCGTCGCGCATTCAGGCCACGACGGAACTTCGAGTCACCCGCTGGAGTGATTGCGGCGAGCGCGTTCGCTGCACCACCCGCAATTGCGTAGGGAATTCGCAGCAGCGAATTCACGAAAGGTCCGGATTAAGACTTGGTCTTATTGATCTTGACCATGGCGGAGTCGATGGCGCGACGGATTTCGTCGATTGGTTGTGCTCCGACGAGCAGCTTGTCGCCAATCATGAAGCTGGGCGTCGAGGTGACCCCGGCCCTCTCGGCGCGATCGTGGTCCGCCTGGATCCACGATTTCATCTTTCCGGACTGCACGCACTGGCGCCAACGGTTGATCTCTACTCCCTGCGCACTCGCGAGCGAATCGAAAAAGGTCGTGGGAGAAGGCAGTACTTCCCATTTATCCTGGGTATTGAAGAGAGCGTCGTGCATCTCCCAGAACTTATCCTGTGCGCCGGCGCACATCGCGGATTCGGCGGCGGGCCAGGCGAACTGATGCTGCGCGAGTGGGAAGTTCACATAGGCGAGACGGACTTTTCCCGTGCGCACGAATTCATCGCGTAAAGTCTGATATGTTTCGTCATGCCATTGCTTGCAGTACGGGCATTGAAAATCGCTCGCTTCGATCACCCACAGGGGCGCGGTGGGGCTTCCCTGGATGCGGGCAAGATCAGCCCGAACGATGTCGGAATCCTTGGGCGCGGCCGGCGCGGATACTCCGGCGGTTTCACCCGTGGCTCCGCTTGCCGCTCCCTGTTTACCGTTATTGGCCGGTGCACAGGCGACGGAAAGCGCGACAATTGCGAGTGAAGCCGCTCGATTGACCTGATAATGATTCATCGGCTAAATAGACCTCCTCTCGAACCATGAAATCAAGGGAGAGCACATCCTGAACGCATTGCTGCTGGTTCTTCCATCGACGGCGAAATTGCTCGCCGCCCTTCATGCAGCCGCGCTCTTCATGCTTCAGCAAGGCATCCAGATTCCGGCGCCGATCGGATTGGTGAACGATTTCGCGCACGTGATCCAGCCTGATGCCGCGCGAAGAATGGAGGCAATCGCGCAGGACGTGCGGGCGAAATCGAGGGGCGAGATGACGATCGTCACGCTTCCGGACATCGGCACGCGCGATGTGCAGGAGGTCGCGCTTCAGATCGGGCGGCAGTGGAAAGTCGGCAAAATCGGAAATCCGGGCGACCCGACGCGCAATGCTGGCGCGGTTATCCTGGTCGTGCCGAAGGAGACGAGCAAGGATGGCCACGGACACTGCTTCATT
>CADDZN010000314.1 GCA_902812375.1 bacterium
CTGGCACGAGCAGGGCCGGTTTGCGCAACGGCACGGCGAACGAGATTGAACGCATCTTCACGAGTGAGGCGAAGACCGCTCGAACCAATGACATCTCCGTTGGACGATGCGACCGTCTCGCGCGCGGGCGGGACAGCGGGAGTCGGCGTGGCCCCAATCTCACCATTGCTTTGCGCGGCCACCTGCGGCTGACGCGGTCCGCGGCCCTCGCGATCACGATCGCGGCCCCGACCACCTCTCCTGCCGCGGCGGGGACGTTCCGCGGATTCGGTCTCTTCGACGGGCGCGTGCGAAACTCTGGCTGGCTGCGTCTCCGCGACGGTCTCTCGAACAGGTGCCGCACCAGCGCCATTCGGCGGACCGACTTCGAACTGCCCGTTCTCGAGTTTCGTAAGAGTAAGGAGACCGCGATGAGCGGCCTCGGACACGAACCGCGAGAACTTCGACATGCCAAGATTCTTTTCGTCGAAGGAGTTGTCGATCTGCTGCATCACCTGCTTCAGCCGATCGGCGCGCATCACATCGCCGTTCCGTTTCATGCGCGTGATTGCTTCGGTAACCAGATCCCACGGGTCGTGCTTCACGACTTCTTCTTCACCTGCTTTCACGAGTCCGGCGAGCGCGTTGTAGCTGTAGTACTCGTCGCAATTCTGCACGAGCAAATCGCTGGATGATTCGCGAATTCCCACGCCGATGACGTATTTGCCGTATTCCTTGAGCTTGATGACGAGGCTCGAGAAATCGGAATCGCCGGAGAGCAGAATGAACGTTCCGATCTCGGGACGACTGAAAACGAGCTCCATCGCGTCGATGGCGAGTCGAATGTCCGTCGCGTTTTTCTTCGCGGATCCGTACGCGGTTGCGAAGATTAGATCGATCGAAGATTCCGTGAGCGGCACGACATACTGTGGATAGCGGCGCCAGTCGGCGTACGCGCGCTGAACCGCGACTTTGCCCTTTACGATGTCGGAGGAGAGGAGGTTTTTGAGCTCCGTCTGGAGGTCGGAGCGAATGCCCAGAGTGACGTTATCGAAGTCGATGAGGAGGCAGGCGTTCGGAGCGTGGTGGGGTGCGGCGAGAGCCGTTTGGGACATTGCCTGTGGCCCGCGGTGAATCGGGGCGACGTGGCGGTGCGCGATGTGTGCGTGCGCGGACCGGTGTGGTCGTGGGGTCATGAATTGTGGGATTACGAGTGCGCGGCTGCGTACCGGCGAACCTTACTGGGCGGGTGCACGCCATTCTTATCCTGCGACGGTCGCCGCAGGCGGTGCGTCTTCAGGTCCATGAGAAGCGCGTCAACCATCCGGTTGACCGGTCGCAGGATCCTCGAAGTCGCGCCGTACCCGTATAATTTATACCCGAATCCCCATGAATCAACTGCGATTCCGTACGCGCCTGGTACTGATCCTCTCGTTGTTCGCGATCGTGCCCGCGCTTTTGCTCACGCTTTTGTGGAGTGGAACCGTCAGCACCGCGCTCCCATTCGTGACCGAACGGTCGGCATGGGACAGCGTGGCTGCCAGCGGCGAAAGAGCAATTGCGGCCGCGCGCCAGGCGCCGCTCACCGCGTCTCAGCGCCGCGCGATCGATGCACACGAGCGCGAGCTGCGCCTCTCGGTCGAGCAGGCGCGTCGCTACAGCTTTCTCGCCGCGCGAACGGTGCGCGTGGTCGCAATCGCCGGAGTTCTGGCGCTCCTGGTGTTGACCGGTGCCGCGTCGCGGGTTGCTGGACATCTGAGCCGCCAATTGAGCAGACCGCTCGACGAGCTGGTGAGATGGACGGAGCTCATTGGGCATGGAGAGCCGTTGCCGCCGCCACCGCCACCGACCGTGGTACGGACCAACGGCAGCAACGGCGCTCACGGTGATGATGCGACTACAATCGAGGTGACGAGCAGCCGCGTCCGCGGCGCGCCCGAATTCGAGACGTTGCGCCGCAGCATGCGCGAGATGGTTTCGGAGCTGGAACACGGTCGTCGTCAGGCTGTGGAAGCCGAACGATTGCAAACTTTCAGGGAGAGCGCGCGCAGGGTCGCGCACGAGATCAAGAATCCGCTGACGCCGATTCGCTTCGCGCTCGCGAGACTGCGCGGCCAGGCGCCGCCAGAGCTGCAGGAAGATGTAGAAGTGATCGCAATGGAATCCGAGCGGCTCGATCGAATGGCGAGAAGCTTCGCCGAGTTCGGAAGACTTCCCGAGGGTCCGCCGGCGGAAATCGACATGGGAGAGCTCGTTCGATATACGGCGCGCAGCAGCGTGCCATCCACCGTCGCCCTCGATCTCCAGATAGATGACAATCTGCCGAGCGTTTACGGTCACAACGGCGCGCTCGCCGGTGCATTGAGCAATGTGCTTTTGAATGCGGTAGACGCATCGAGCTCGGATGGGCGAATCACCGTGAAGGCGGAGCGAGCTACGATCGCCGGCAAAAGCGCAGTCCGCGTCTCGGTAGCAGACAATGGCAAAGGCATAGCGCCCGACAAGCTCGAGACGATCTGGGAGCCGTACGTCACGCACAAGCCAGGCGGCACAGGATTGGGACTGGCCATTGCGCGCCAGGCTGTGTGGGCGCACGATGGAACTGTCACCGCCACGAGCACGTTGGGTAAAGGAACGGAGATTCAACTGACGATACCCGCAAACGGCGTGAGCGCCGAGAGGGAGAAGCTTGACCATGGGGCCTGAAATAGTCGTTCCATTAGGCGCGTTTGCGACGGCCATTATTTGCGCGATCGGGATTCCACTCGCGCGGGCGTACTCGCGGAAGATGGACGCAGATTCGCGAAACCCGCGCATTCCAGCCGAAGTCGCGAGCCGTCTCGAACGGATGGAGCAGGCCTTGGAGGCCGTCGCCATCGAAGTGGAGCGAATATCGGAGGGTCAGAGATTCACGACCAGGCTCCTCTCGGAAGGTAGGAGCGCCGCAGATCCACGTCAGGCCGCGCTCACCAGTTCGCCCCCGCGAGATTCAGCGACGTAAGTGCCGATCGTTCTGATCGCCGACGACGAGCCGAACATTCGGCGAATGGTCGGCGCGCTGCTCACAGGCGAAGGCTATGAGGTCACCGAAACTCCGACTGGGGTCGAGGCCGTAGCGTGCGTGAAGGAGGGTGAGCAGGACGTCGCACTTCTCGACTTGATGATGCCCGGCGATCTCGATGGCATGGCAACGCTCGCGCGGTTGCGGGAAATAGCTCCCGATTTGCCGGTGATCATGATGAGCGGACGCGCCGGACTCGCCGATGCCGTCAAGGCAACCAAACTCGGCGCCTTCAATTTCCTGGAGAAACCTCTCACTCCCGAAGGAGTGCTACTCGCAGTCGCATCCGCACTGGAGCTCCGACAGAGTCGCCGCGTCGCGCGGGCGCTGCGCGCCGAGCTGGGGTTCACGGGCGAGATGGTTGGCACGAGCGCGGCCATGGCAGCAGTGCGGCAGATGATCACGCGAGTCGCGCCGACCGATGCGCGGGTCCTGATCACTGGAGAATCGGGAACAGGCAAGGAGCTCGTCGCGAGCGCGATTCACGACGCCAGCACCAGGCGTGAGAAGCCTTTCGTCAGGGTGAATTGCGCCGCGATTCCACGCGATCTCGTAGAGAGCGAGATGTTTGGCCACGAACGCGGCGCTTTCACCGGAGCCACTCAAACACGCATCGGTCGTTTCGAGCTCGCGCACAAGGGAACTCTTTTTCTCGATGAAGTGGGCGATCTTGGTCCCGATGCGCAGGCAAAACTGCTGCGCGCGATCGAGGCGAAGGAAATCCAGCGGGTCGGGGGAAACCGAATCATTCGCGCGGATGTCCGCATTATCTCCGCAACAAACCATGATCTGCAACGCGCCGTCCGCGCGGGCTCGTTTCGGGAAGACCTTTACTTCAGACTGAATGTCATCCCGCTCGCGATTCCTCCCTTGCGCGAGCGTGGCGACGACATCCTCCAGCTCGTCGCGCATTTCTCGGAGCAATTTCTACAACGC
>CADDZN010000315.1 GCA_902812375.1 bacterium
GCCCCCGGAACGTCGTCGCGATACGGATGCCCTATCGGACCTCGAGTCCCGATTCACTCTCACACGCTCAGCTCGTGATCGACCAGTTCGGGGTCGAGTCGCGCACTATCGACATATCCGCGGCGGTCGACGGATATCTGGCCAATGAGCCCGACGCCGATCCGGCCCGCAGAGGTAACGTGATGGCGCGAGAACGGATGATCGTTCTCTTCGACCTCTCCGCGAAATACCGCGCGCTCCCCGTTGGCACTGGTAACAAGACTGAGCGCTTGCTTGGCTATTTCACCTGGCACGCTGATGACTCGCCACCTATCAATCCGCTTGGCGATCTGTTCAAGACGCAGGTATGGGAGCTTGCAAAGTTTCTTGGAGTGCCGGAGGTCATCATCCGAAAGCCGGCGTCCGCTGATCTCATCGAAGGGCAAACGGACGAGGGCGATTTCGGGGTCAGTTATGCGGAGGCGGACCAGATTCTGAACTGGCTGGTGAGCGGCTACAAACCAGCAGCCCTCGCTGCGCGTGGATTCGACCCGACAAAGGTGGAAATAGTTCGAAAGCGCCTCGCTGGCACACATTGGAAACGGAAGCTTCCAACGGTCGCGATGGTTAGCGCGACGGGAATCGGTGAGGCTTACCTGAGACCAGTGGACTACTGACCCGCGTAGCACCATCGGCGTGCTATCTGCTATTTTGAAAGAGTAGCTCGACCCGCCGGCCGGAGACTATGGCAACCAGAACACTTCCCGATCAAAGATCACGTGCCGGATCCGCCAGCTCACTCTCTACGGCGGAACTCGTTGATGCCTACCGGAACATGCTTCTGTCCCGCCGCATCGACGACAAGGAAGTCCAGCTCAAAAGGCAGAACAAGATCTTCTTCCAGATATCGGGCGCCGGCCATGAGGCCGTTCTCACGGCGGCGGGGATGGTGCTCAAGCCCGCGTACGACTGGTTCTACACCTACTACCGGGATCGGGCGTTGTGCCTGAAGCTCGGTGTCACGCCGGCAGAGATGCTGTACGAAGCGACCGGCGCGGCGATCGATCCGGCATCGGGTGGCCGGCAGATGCCGAGCCACTGGGGACACAGAGCCTACAACATCGTATCCGCGTCGTCCCCAACCGGGACACAGTTTCTCCAGGGCGCGGGGTGCGCTGAGGCGACGCTCCGCGCCAAACTCCTCGGCATTACAGAGGGCTTCAATGCGGACGAGATCGTGTTCATCTCGACGGGCGAAGGCCAGACCAGCGAAGGCGAGTTCTGGGAATCACTGAACACGACGTGTAATCTGCGGCTTCCAGCGGTTTACCTCGTCGAGGACAACGGATATGCGATCTCAGTCCCGGTAGAAGTCAACACCGCAGGCGGCAACATCTCGAAGCTGGTCCGATCGTTTCCGAATCTTTACGTCGAGGAAGTCGACGGCTGCGATGTAATCGCGAGCTACGAGACAATGAAGCGGGCAGTCGATTATGCGCGGCAACGCAAGGGTCCCGCACTCGTGCATGCGCACGTTATTCGGCCATACTCGCACTCGCTCTCCGATGATGAAACCATGTATCGTCCGCCAGCCGAGCGCGAAGCGGACGCCGCGCGCGATCCAGTCACGCAGTTTCCGAAGTGGCTGATTGCGGAAGGTCACGCGTCGGAAGAACAGATCCGGAAGATTCAGGAGGAAGTCGACGCGATAGTTCTCGCGGCAACCGATGACGCGCTCGCGCAGCCACAGCCCGGCCCCGAGACCGTGTACTTCGGCGTTTACTCTCCTGACGTCGATCCGACGAGCGAGCAATTCGACACCGAGGACGATCCCCAGTTCGTCGGCGAGCCAACGACGATGGTTGATCTCCTCAATGCGTGCATGAAGGACGAGATGCGTCGCGACAAAAAGATCCTGGTCTTCGGTCAGGATGTAGCTGACGTGTCACGCGAGGAATACCTCGGCAAGGTCAAGGGCAAGGGCGGCGTCTTCAAGGTGACGTGGGGCCTGCAGAAGGAGTTCGGCGGAGCGCGTGTGTACAACTCTCCGCTTGCGGAGGCGAACATTGTCGGCCGGGCAATCGGCTTGGCAGTGCGCGGATTCAAGCCAGTGGTCGAGGTCCAGTTCTTCGACTACATCTGGCCAGCATACATGCAGCTCCGCGACGAGCTCGCGACGATGCGCTGGCGGTCGAACAACAACTTCGCGGCTCCCGTCGTGGTGAGAACGACCTACGGAGGCTACATCCGCGGCGCGATCTACCACTCGCAAACGGGCGCGTCGATCTTCACGCACTGCCCAGGACTCAGAGTAGTGTGTCCAGCGACCGCGCTCGATGCGAATGGATTACTGCGTACCGCGATCAGATGCGATGACCCGGTGCTCTTTCTGGAACACAAGCACCTGTACAGGCAGACCTACAATAAGGCGAAGTATCCCGGCCCGAATTTCATGATCCCCTTCGGGAAGGCGAAGGTCGTGAGGGATGGAAGCGATATAACGGTCGTCACGTACGGGGCTACGGTACAGCGAGCGATCACCGCCGCAAACGCCATCGCGGACGCCGGGATCTCGGTCGAAGTGATAGACCTTCGCACACTGAGCCCATGGGACCGCGAGACTGTGTTCGCTTCGGTGAAGAAGACTTCGCGTGTGATTGTTGGCTACGAGGATTCCCTTTCATGGGGTTATGGGGCGGAGATTGCAGCATCGATTGCGGACGAATGCTTTGCGTGGCTGGACGCGCCGGTGAAGCGAGTCGCATCGACTGATACGTTCGTCGGGTACGCGCCGAGGCTGGAGGACGCAATCCTTCCGCAGGTGGAGGACTTCAAGAACGCGTACCAGGAGATCGCGAAGTTCTGAGGTGCGTGGTAAAAAGGGCGACCGGTTAGGTCGCCCTTTTTATTTTCAACCGGCGAAGTCGATGCTACCTGGGTGGTATCGTGCCGCCACCGCCCGCACTTCCCTCCAGGCCCGGCAACTGCAGCGCGGTGTAGGTCGAGGGAATCTCGAAAGCTTTGGGATCGGTATCCACCCACTTCAGGCCTGTGACCTCCGCTTCGCTCTTCGTGATTCGGGTCTGGCCCTGCGCCTCCATCGTGCTGGAACTGGTAGCGCGCAACGGCACCCCTTTGGGCAGCTTGGCCTGGGCGGCTTTCATCTTATCGGCAAAGTCCTTGTTGGTGCTACCGAACATGCTGGCCATGTCGCCGCCGTTCAAACTCGTGAACGGATTCAGGTCTCCCCGGATATCGGTGGCGTAGTAGCTGTCGTTCGCGCTGGAGATCTTGACGGTTTGCTGCTGTCCCATGGCGCTGATGGACACCGTCATTCCAGTCGCGACGCGATAGTGCGATGTGGGATGGCCAAGTATTACGGGACCCGCTCCGAGGTTCTCCACCTTTGCCTCGGTAGAGGAAAAGTTCATCGTCATGCCGCCCATTTGCTGGGCCTGCGCAATCATCTCGGCGGGTTTGACACGGATATATTGACTCTTCTTCGCGTCAAGGTATGCGATCGTCTTTCCGCTGTCGGTGACGATCATGGTGATAGTGCTGTCCGCCAGCGGACTGACGTGGGCGGCGGATCCTTTCATGGTAACGTCGAGCCGCATCTTGTCGGCCGATCCGACGGCGTGGCCAACTATGAGACCAGTGTCCGGTGCTCCCTGGACCGCGACGGTCGCACGAAAGTCGATCGCCAGACTTTTCCCGCTCTGCTGCGCGGAGATATTTGCAAATGGAGCGACCACCAGAACAGCGGCTCCAAGCACGCGTGATACAAAAGCCATTTTTTTGTGTTCCCGAATGGGTGTAGAGAATTGCGCATCCAAAAAAGGACGTTGCTCTCGTCCTATGCGTAACCCACTGACGCGCTTTAGTGCCGGGTGCGGGGCCATAGAAGTGATGCGAGAATGGAAGCCGCGAGGACAGCGCCCACTACGCCGAGCGAAGCGATAATAGGCAGATGGATGAAGTGTTCGAGCAACATC
>CADDZN010000316.1 GCA_902812375.1 bacterium
GTACCGCACCCGCCCCCAAGAAAGCCACCGACAAGTCCACTGCTCCTGCAACGCCGAGTCAGAGCGGCAGCGCACTGGAGATAAAGGACAATCGAACGAACAGGGCGGTATCGATCCCCGTGGCCGACGGTGCCATCCGCGCAACTGATCTGAAGAAGATCAAGACGGATAATCCGGACGATAAAGGTCTGATGAGCTACGATCCGGCGTTTCTCAACACCGCATCGTGTAAGAGCGCGATCACCTTTATCGACGGCGACAAGGGAATTCTGCGGTATCGCGGTTATCCGATAGAGCAGCTAGCAGAGAACGCGACCTTCCTCGAGGTTGCGTGGTTGCTGAGGCACGGCGAGCTCCCGAATCAACAGGAATACGATCAGTTCGTGCACGACATCACGTTCCACACCTACGTGCACGAGAACATGCGCAAGTTCCTCGAGGGTTTTCGTTACGACGCGCATCCGATGGCGATGCTCAACAGCTCGATCGCGGCGCTCGCATCGTTTTATCCATCAGCCCGAAACATCTTCGACGAGACCGAGCGCAACATCTCGATCATTCGTCTACTGGCGAAGACCCCGACGATTGCGGCCTTCTCGTATCGTCATGTGAAGGGGCTGCCGTTTGTGTACCCCGACAACCGACTGTCATACGTCGAAAATTTCCTCTCGATGATCGCGCGAATGACCGAGTCGAAGTACGAGGCGAACCCGACGTTTACGCGCGCCCTCGAGATCCTTTTCATTCTGCACGCTGACCATGAGCAGAATTGCTCGACAAACGCCGTCCGCGCCGTCGGTTCGTCTCACGTCGATCCCTTCTCAGCATGCTCGGCCGGAGTGGCCGCGCTCTTCGGTCCGCTGCACGGCGGCGCCAACGAGCAGGTGCTCCGCATGATCAGTGAGATCGGCAACGTCAAGAACGTGCCGGCCTTCATCGAAGGCGTGAAGAGCGGTCAGGGCGGGCGCCTCATGGGCTTCGGCCACCGCGTGTACAAGAGCTACGATCCACGCGCGAAGATCGTGAAGAAGCTCGCCGACGAGGTGTTCAAGATCGTCGGCGTTGACAAGGATCTGGAGATCGCGCTGGAGCTTGAGCGGATCGCTCTATCGGATGATTACTTCGTCTCCCGCAAGCTCTACCCGAACGTCGATTTCTATACGGGCTTGATCTATCGGTCGATGGGTTTTCCAACGGACTTCTTTACGGTGCTCTTTGCGATTGGGCGCATGCCCGGTTGGCTCGCGCAGTGGGAAGAGATGCTGCTCGACAAGGAGCAGAAAATCGCGAGGCCACGCCAGATCTACATCGGACCAGGCGAAAGACCTTATAGGAGCAAGCTGACGAAGAAGGCGTGAAGACTCGGTGACGACGCCATCAATCCCAGAGGTAGCTAATGACAACGCCGCGCCCTCGTTTACTTCCTGGCTTGATCTTTCTCGCGGCTTGTGTGCGCACCAATGCCGCCCTCATCGATCCTAGCGTCCATGGCGATCTACGTCCCCTCCGATTCGGCGAACACTGCGAGGATCTGCGCGAACGCTAAGAAGTAACGTTGCTCTCTTCGCTGCTGACCGGTGCTATAGTCTGCGCCAGGGCCGCTATTAGTGCGCCTTCCGCGGTGAGAAGCGCTTTCTTGACGCCAGGGAGTCCGCTGTACCCGCCAATCGATCCATCGCTCATGACGACGCGATGGCACGGGACGACGACAGCGATCGGGTTTGCACCGCAAGCCTGAGCCACCGCGCGAGTCGCCTTCGGCCGGTTGATCGCTTGCGCAACGTCCAGGTACGTCCGCGTTTGCCCCGCTGGAATCGTCAGGAGCTGCGCCCACACTTCGCGCTGGAAGTCGGTACCCTGGAGATCGAGAGGCACAGCATCATCGAGGTTGCGACCCGCAATTCTTGCCAGCACGAGGGCGAGCGCTGGCGCGAGTCCGGTGTCGTCCCGCTCGATCTTCGACTTGGGAAAGCGCGCGCGCAGTGACTGCTCGGCGTTCTCGTCCGACTCTCGCACACTGACCGTGCAGATCCCTTTCTCTGTTGCGGCGACGAGCACGGTACCTAGTGGGCTCTCCCCGGTTGTAAATCGAATGTCCATTTGCTCTCCCTATCGTTCTCGTCTGTCGGGTGCATTAACCACTGACTATAGCGCCAAAACTCAAAACCCGCGTAGTCATTCTACATCCAATACCATTGCCCCACGAAGTCGACTACCGCCGCTCAGTCGCGCGAGCGCCTGATTGGCGAGATTCAGCGGCACAACCTCCACCGTCGGACGGAGATCCGTTGACGCCGCGATGGCAAGGGTCTCTCGCACATCCTCGCGCGTTACGTTCGCCACGCTCTTGATCTCTCGCTCCATCCAGAGATCCCTGGCGTAATCGATTCGCAGCAACTCGTCCTTATCGGCCGAAGATTTTCGAATGGCGTTGATCACGAGTCGTCCACCGGGAGCCAAATGTGCGAGTGCGTCGACGACCGGTTTCCATGCCGGCGTCGTATCGATGATTGCGTCGAGCCGTTCGGGCGACGCGTCTGCGGAATCACCCGCCCACGTCGCGCCGAGCTCGCGCGCAAAGGCACGCTCCTCCGGATTACGCGCGAAGACGTAAACCGGAGACGACGGATAGCGTTGTCTCGCGAGCTGGAGCACCAGATGCGCGGACGCACCAAAGCCGGTCAACCCCAGTCGCTCACCGTCCGACAATCCAGCGAGACGAAGCGATCGCCAGCCAATCGAGCCGGCGCACAACAAAGGCGCCGCCTCGGCGTCAGGAAGTTCCTTTGGTATCGCGTGAGCGAACGCCGCCGGAACAACGACGTACTCGGCATACCCGCCATCGACGTCGCAGCCGGTCGACCGAAACCGTGGGCAAAGATTCTCCCTGCCGCTGCGGCACCACTGGCAGGTCCCGTCGGCGGAATTGATCCAGGCGATTCCGACTCTATCACCTTCCCGAAAATTGGACGCTCTCGCGCCAACGCCCGCGACCCGGCCGATTACCTGATGACCGGGAATTACCGGATAGTGCGGGGCGACAACGCGTCCTTCGACGACATCGAGATCGGTTCGGCAAACTCCACACACCGAGACACGAACCAGTAACTGATCATCCGCCGCGCTCGGAATTGGAAGATCGGACAGCTCGAGCGGCGACGGATTGTCGGAGTACTTCGCGGGTTCGCGCAGGAGCATCGCACGCAGCATTATCGGAGCGCGACCGCGTCTAAGTGCTGCCAGTAAAGATCAATCGCACATGCCACTGGACGTTCAAAGGCACCGTTGCCCAGTATCAGTGTCTCAGCGAGTATCCAGGTCCCCTCAGCGCGCGCCCCGGAAGTGCTGCGGTCACCTGCCCTGCATCGACGACCGGCACACCATTCACGAAGACATAACTCACTCCAGTCGCGAGCTGCGACGGATTCTCGTAAGTCGACCGGTCGATGATCGTGTTGGGGTCGAAGACAGTGATGTCCGCGAACATTCCGGGCTTGAGTACGCCGCGGTCGTTGATGCCCACTCGTTGCGCGGCAAGAGATGTCATCTTGCGAATGGCGAACTCGAGCGTGATCACCGAATCCTGCCGCACGTAGCGACCGAGTATGCGGGGGAAAGTTCCGAAGCCACGAGGATGTCCACGCGACCGCCACTTTCCCGTTGAGTCCGGACTCACCGCGCCCGCATCCTGTCCAACGGATACCCACGGCTGCTTCATCACGTATCGCAGCGCGTCCTCGTTGAACGAGAAATAAATGGCGCTCGTTCGCCCGCGATCTCCGATGAGAATGTCGAACGCTGCATCATAAGGATCTTCGTTCCGCATCTTCCCGATGTCGGTGAGGAATTTGCCCTCGTAGATCTTGAGCGAATCGGCGCCGACTTCATTCACCATGGTGCGCGCCGCTGTTCGAATTCCCGCGGCGCTGTCTGCCGCAAGCTCTGACTTGAGTCGGGCGCGCACCATGG
>CADDZN010000317.1 GCA_902812375.1 bacterium
AAGATCTCGGAGTAAGGTAGCATAAGCGGCGGCTCCCGGGAGAGAGATTGGTTTTGCAGACTCACTATCCCCGAAGTCGCCGTTATTGTCCACTCCCCCCAGAACTCAAAAGGGGGGTATCGCAAGCTTTTACACCGCTTGACGGGACTCATACATGTGATGTGATAATATACAAGTGTGGATCACGCTACGCTCGTTCGGCTCATTCACGAGACCCTGGAGCATCTTCATAGCCGTTCATACTTATCGACGCATCCTCTCGCCACCCTGCTTGGCGGAGAGTTTCCAGCGTCGGCTGATGTCGTGCGGCAGACGCTGCTTGATGCGATCGAGCTACTCAAGCCGGAGGCTGAGACATCGCTGTACGAGGCCGATCGACGTCAGTATAGGCAGTTAATCCTTCGCTACGTCGAAGGTCAATCCCTCGAGCGGATAGCACGCGAACTCAGCATCAGTACCCGGCAAGCGAGCCGGGACCACCAGCAGGCGCTTGGTACCCTTGCCCGGATCATTGAAGCGAAGATACGTGAGCGTCGCTTAGGCTCTCGGTTTTCCGCGGTCAGCGAGCCGAGTGGCCCTCTCCTCCTGGGCGGAATGCCTGACCTCACTGACGAAGCGGTCAAGGTAGCCGCGTGTGAAGACCCGAACTCCGACGTCGTGCAGTGTTTGAATGGAGCTCTTGGGCTTGTCGAGGCGCTCGCGGCCACTCGAGCGGTCACCTTCGTTCCGCTCCTGGGCGGTGCTCTCCCGCCCGTCGCGATTGGCCCGACACTGTTGCGTCAGGCACTCTTGAATTTACTCGTGTACACATGTGAAGTCGTCCCAGGCACGGAAGTGATTCTCGCAGCGACCGATACGGCCCGTGGGGTGACTCTCCGTATTACCTGCCGACAGGGAGAGCGTATCGGTTCTAGTCGATCAACCGGTGGTTATACCGCTGATGCAGACCGTGCGCTTCAGGCAGCTCAACAACTCCTGGAGACACAAGGTGGGCAAATTGAGCTGCCAGCGAACGTCAGCGCGAGTTTGCTCGTACGCGTTATTCTCCCACCGGTTCCCTTGTGCCAAGTGTTGCTGGTCGATGACAATCCGGAAATCGCCAATCTGTTTCGCCGTTATCTGTTGCACGAGCCCTACCGCGTGATCCAAGCGATCTCTGGCCCACGAGCCATCGACTTGGCCCGCAGGCTCCACCCATCCGCTATCATCCTGGATGTGATGATTCCCGCGCAAGATGGCTGGGAGATCCTACAGTTCCTGCGTACCGACCCGGAAACTCGGGAAGTCCCCATCATTATCTGTTCCGTACTCCCGGAGCGCACGTTGGCGCTTTCCCTGGGCGTCGACGATTTCCTTCCCAAGCCGGTGTCGCGCTCGGCACTACTGGACACGCTCCGGCGCTGGTGTTTGGCTCCAATAGGGCGTCGAGGCCAGTTTTCACCCAGCGCATGATCTCTGCAACTGTTAATCCTCCGGCCCGGCTGAGGCCAACCGCGTCAGCAACAATTGAACCGTCGACCGTGCTCTTTGCACTAATGACAACGATCGGCGTTCGGTTGAGCACAGGGTCGCTGCGCACGGCATGGAGCACTTCATAGCCACTTACTTCTGGCATCATTAGGTCGAGGATGAGTAGATCCGGACTATGGGTACGCAGTAAATCGAGAGCCCGTCGCCCGTCCGAAGCGATCCAGCACTCGCCATCCCGCACCAGCGACTTGAACATCCGGTCCAGCAAGCTAGTCATCTCCACATCATCATCCACGATCAGTGCGCTGCGAACCGGCCGGCCAATCCGACGGAGTGCGGCCCGAAATTGGTCGCGGGTTACTGGCTTCATCAGGTAGTCCGCTACCCCCATCTCCTTGCAGAGCTGGTGCGCAGTCCTGAGCGAGCACGAGACGATCGGCAGTGCACGCAGGGCAGGTGGGAGCTGCGGGATCTCGGGCGAGCCTGCGTACATACTAGCTGAACCCACAATAACTGCCTGAATCGGACCGCTCCTGGCATAACGCGAGCAGTCCCGAAGGGTTGCTGCACGGAGAACCTGGTAGCCATCGAGATACCGCTGAAAAATACGGTGAACATCACCATCAGGATCGATGACCAGAATGCGCCGATCAGAGTGTCCACGCACGCGATTGGTTAGACGATCCTCCCAATTGGGGGCGTCTCGTGGGACCATCGGGGTGTTGTGGTCAATGGGCAATTTGAGAAAAAACGTACTTCCCTTACCAATACCCGCGCTCTCAACCCACATTGATCCGCCGTGGAGTTCAGCAAACCGCTTGCTGATCGTAAGGCCCAGGCCGGATCCGCTACGCCGTCGACTGCCGGTCCGCACTTGAAAGAACTCATCGAAGACGTATGGCAGATCCTCCGGCTGTATCCCGAGCCCCGTGTCAACCACTGATACTAGAACCGCATCTCCTTGACGCTCGGCCCGAATGGTGACCCCGCCTTCTTCGATAAATCGTGCTGCATTTCCCAGCAGATTGATCAAGATTTGACGGATCCGGATCGGATCAACCCAGATCGCGGGTACGTCCTGAAGCTCAAGACGGATCTCGAGATCGCGGTCCTCAAAGAGCGATTCGACTGCTTTCACTGCCTCATCAATGATACGCGGCAGGGACACCCACTCTCGGTGTAGTGCCATGCGATTCGCCTCGATCTGACTCAGATCGAGGATGTCATCAACTAAGGCCGCAATGTGGCAGGCGTTGCGGTAGATTGACTCCAGATCGTGTTGGTAGCTTGCGGGGAGACGCTCCTCATACGCACTGGATGGAGTGAGCACCATCATCTCGCAGAAGCCAATGATCAGATTGAGTGGTGTGCGCAACTCGTGGCTGACGGCAGCAGCGAACTCAGCCTTCAGGCGTCGCGCTTCGCGCTCCGCGCGGCGCGCTCGCTCAAGTTCCAGGTTGAGCTGCTCAAGCTGATAGTTCGATTCACGGAGGCCTTTCGAAAGGCGCGCCAGCTCCGCTTGGCGGTCGCGGGCACGGAGCATTTGCTCGCGCGCCTCTACATAGCTGTTCCAAGCCCAGGTGAGAGCTGCGTTGGTCGGCCGGGAGATGAGCCAATACGCGAAAAGCGCAGCCCAACTCAGAAGAATCGAGCTGAACTCTGAACCGAGGCGCTCGCCCGGTGTCAACAATTTGGCTGTGCTCAGAAGGACAACGCAAACGATCAGGGCTACCAGGGCACCGGCCCGCGCATCAAGTAGAGCACCTGCCAGGAGTACGCTCAGTGCGAACCAGGGTGCCAGGACTGAGCCTGGTATGGTCCGGATCGCAATGGTAAGCACCACGAGTAACCCTCCGATGAATACCCATGCTCCAAGGTTAGTGTGATGGCGACTCACGAAGAGCGCGAGCCAGCTTACGAGCAGCATCCCTGTGGTAACGAGGAGCAGCAGAGGAGGGGCATATTTCAGATCAAACACGGACAGGAAGAGCGAGCTGAGCACCAAGACCACAACGCCGACGATCGCCAAGCGTATCGTCTGGACGCGGATATCATCGACACCGAGCTCATTTCGATATTCCTTGACCGACGGCAGGGGCTCGGCCGGTAGACGGGTTACCATTGAGACCTCCTTCCTTACGACCAAACTCTCTCAGCGAAAGCCAACGGTAGGTGACTGAGGCTATCCTTGTCACCTACTATATTTGGCGTTTAGAGTTCGGATGCAACAGGTCATCGGCTCTAGCACGCGGGAAACCGGCTAGGAATCGATCGAATGTGCTCAGGCAGCGATTTTTGCTCGCTTCGTGCGGGCTTTGATCACCGGATGGCGCTCGCGGGGCTTGGGTCGCTCGCCCGGGGCCCGACCGGCCGCGTTTCCGGCGCGTCGGGGCGGAGCGGCCGGTGTTCCCAGCGTGCGCGAAAAGAGTGGCCAGGCGGCGAGGACCTGGCCCGGGGTCAGCGGACGGTTCGGATCCTGGCGCGCGGTCGGATC
>CADDZN010000318.1 GCA_902812375.1 bacterium
ATCGAGAAGTCGGGCGATCAGTGGATTCTCAGGCAACGGCTGCCTCGGTCTCTGCCGCGGCGGCGGACGCTGCTCCGCGCACCGCGTAGTACTTCGCTTCTGGATGATGAATTATCACCGCCGCGGTCGACTGCTCGGGCATGAGCTGAAAAGCCTCGGTTAGTTCCATGCCGAGGGCTTCGCTGGCGGGAAGCAGCTTGAACACTGTCGCGTGATCGTCGAGGTCGGGACACGCGCCGTAACCCCATGAGTACCGCTTCCCGCTTGGAATGCCGAGTTCCTTTTTGATCCTCTGATGCGCCCATTCCGCGACGGCCTCCGCGGACTCGACGGACAGACCGTGCGAGTAGAATGCCTCGGAGTATTCGTTTTTCCCCTGTAGCTCCTCGAACTTCTTGGTGGCTTCGTTTCCTACTGTCACGACCTGGAGCGGAACGACGTCGACTTCGCCGGATTCCACACTGCGAATGTAATCGGCGAGACAGAGGCGCTCACGTCCGACCATGCGGGGGAAATGGAAGCGCGCGATCTCGCGGAGTGCGCCACCGTCACTCGAGTAGGCGGCCGGATCATAGATGATGACGTCGTTTCCCTCGGACTGCGCGGGGAAGTAACCATAGACGACTTGTGGTTTGATCCAGCCGTTCTTCTTTGCGTCTTTCTTGAGGCGTTCGAGCACGGGCTCGAATTCGTTTTTCACGGTGGACTTGTACTGCTCGCCCGATCCGCGTGCGCCCCACTGCAGGCGATAGAGCTCGTCGAGGTCGAGCAACGCGAAGATCTCGTCGAGTGGAATGTCGCGAACAACTCGCGTACCCCAGAACGGCGGCGAAGGAATCGGATTGTTGTTCGCAACGTCGCTGCGCTCGCCACCCGCGTCTCCAACCGCGATGTCCTTTCCAACGATGGTGCGCAGGAAAACATCCTTCCGCGCGTCGTCGAGGTTCTTGAGCACGAAGTCGCCGCGCTTTCCGGG
Organism: bacterium; assembly: GCA_902812375.1. Taxonomy (GTDB): domain Bacteria; phylum Gemmatimonadota; class Gemmatimonadetes; order Gemmatimonadales; family Gemmatimonadaceae; genus UBA4720. Next base: position 977 of record CADDZN010000318.1, read on the forward strand.
GTCCTGGAGAACGTCCATCGTCTCCAGTCCCTCGAAAGCATCCTTGCAATAGAAGACGCCTGAATCGTAGGGCCGCTCGCCCTCGACGAAGAGCGCGCGACGTCCGAAGCGGCGATTGATTGCGGCGCCGCCGATGAGAACGGGAATCTGCATTCCGCGCTTGTCGAGCTCCTGCACGCAAAGCGGCATCTGCTTGGATGTCGACACGAGCAGCGCGCTCAATCCAATCGCGTCAGCACCGACCTCAACCGCCTTATCCAGAATAGTATTGACCGGAACCTGTTTGCCGAGGTCGAAGACAGTGTAGCCGTTGTTCGAGAGAATCGTATTCACGAGCGATTTGCCGATGTCGTGGACGTCGCCGTACACCGTCGCGAGAACGACTTTGCCCTTGGTGTAGCCTTCCGCCTTCTCGAGGAACTGCTCGAGATGTTTCACGGCCTTCTTCATTACCTCAGCGGACTGCAGGACGAACGGCAGGATCAGCTCACCGGCGCCGAATTTGTCCCCGACTTCTTTCATCGCTGGCAACAGGACGTCGTTCAATACACGCACAGGATTCTCGCGCACGCCAGCGGCGTCGAGCTGTTCCTCGATCCCTTCTTTTTTCCGGTGCAGGATCATCCAGTGGATTTTCTGCTCTGGCGTCATCCCGGCGGTAGGATCTTCTTTCTCGACCTGCGCGGTTGCGCTCCCACCACCGGCATTTGCGAAGTACTCGATGAATCTTTGCAGGGCATCGGGACGCTTGTTGAACACCAGATCGTCCGCCAGTGCTCGCTCCGTGGCCGAGATCTCGGCGTACGGCCGAATATGCGCGGGATTCACGATCGCAGCGTCGAGCCCGGCCTGCACGCAATGGTGGAGGAACACGGAGTTGAGAACACCGCGCGCTTCCGGCGTCAGACCGAAGCTCACGTTGGACACGCCAAGTATCGTCGATACGCCCGGCAGTTCGCGCTTGATCAGGCGAATGCCTTCGACCGTTTCTTTGCCGGAGTCGATCCACTCGGCGTCGCCCGTCGCGAGCGTAAACGTGAGCGCGTCATAAATGAGATCTTCCGGCGAGAGTCCATACTCGCCAACGACGATATCGTAGATCTTGCGCGCGACCTCCAACTTCCGCTCGCGCGTCTTCGCCATGCCGATCTCGTCGATCGTGAGCGCAATCACCGCGGCGCCATGCTTCTTGACGAGAGGCACGACTGCGTCGATGCGCTTGCGGCCGTTTTCCATGTTGATGGAGTTGACGATGCCGCGTCCTGGGATGTGCTCGAGCGCCGCCTCGATGACGTTCGCCTCGGTCGAGTCGATCACTAGTGGCGTCTCCACGCTCATCGAAAGCAGCTTCACCACCTTCGACATCTGCTCGGCTTCATCCGCGCGCTCAGTGAGCGCGACGCAGACGTCGAGCACGTGCGCGCCAGAATCGACCTGCTCGCGCGCGACCTCGAGAATTCCCTCGTAATCGTCAGCGAGAAGCAGGCGCTTCACTTTCCGCGATCCCTGCGAGTTGACTCGCTCGCCAACCAGAAGTGGCGGCGGGTCCTGATGCAGGGTGATCGCGCGCATCGCCGAGCTCACTCGCGGCACGTGCTGCGCGTGATGCACGGGTTTCTTCGCGCGCTCTGCCTCCCGCACCGCGCTCACGATCGCCGATAGATGCGCGGGAGTGGTTCCGCAGCAGCCACCAACAATGCGAACTCCGAAGTCACGAACGAACTCGGAGAGCGCCTCCGCCATCGGCGCTGGTTCGAGAGGGTAAACGGCTTCGCCCACGCCCGTGTTGAGTGGCAAGCCAGCGTTCGGAATCACGGACAGCGGCAACGTCGCGTGCTCGGCGAGATATCTCACCGGCTCGCGCATGTGTTCCGGACCCGTCGAGCAGTTCAGCCCGATCACATCGACGTTCAGCGCCTCGAGCGTCGTCATCGCGCTCGCGATGTCGGTGCCGAGCAACATGCGCCCACTTACGTCGAGCGTGACCTGTGCCTGGATCGGGATGCGATGTCCAATTTCAGCGAACAATCTCTCGATGCCCGCGACTGCTGCTTTTACTTCGAGGATGTCCTGCGAAGTCTCGATCAACAGAAGGTCGACGCCACCCTCGACGAGATACTTCGCCTGCTCGTAATAGTTCTCCGCGAGCTCGTCGTAGGTGATCTTCGACAGCACGGGATCGGAGCTGGATGGAAGCATGCCAGTAGGGCCCATCGACGCGGCGACGAAGCGTGGACGGTCGGGCGTGGCGTATTTGTCGGCGGCTGCGCGGGCGAGCCGAGCGGCGGCAACGTTGATGTCGCGAACTTTGTCGCCCAGGCCCCACTCATGGAGACGACGCGGAGTCGACTGGAAGGTGCAAGTCTCGACCACATCGCAGCCAACCTCGAGAAACGACTCGTGGATAGCCTGGATTACGTCGGGTCGGGTGAGCACGAGGTGGTCGTTGCAACCTTCCAGCGCCTTTCCGCCGAAATCGTCGGCCGAGAGGTTGTAGCGCTGGATGTTCGTCCCCATCGCGCCATCGTAAACCAGCACTCGGCGATCGAGCTCGTCCAGATATCGTGATTGGATCTTTTTTGCAGTCATCTCGTTTTGCTCGTTCGATCTTCAGAGCACAGCGGCATAGTCGCCATCTCCGGGCATAAAACAAAAAAGCCAGCGCATAGGCGCCGGCGAGCGCTTTAGCGAATTGTTTAACGTGGCCGCAAGTTGCTTTAAATCGCCACGGGTTCTGTTGTGCCCAGCCCTTCTCTCCTTCTATAGTAGCGAACGCCCCCGCGTGAAGCAACGGGGAACCTTCTGGCTACTCTGACCAAGAGTTCTGGCGAGCGCAGCGAGCCCTTCGCTACCGATAGAGCTCTAGACTTCGACTGGCCACAAGGTTCAGGGGTTATCGCGGAAGGTGCGGCGGACGGAGCGGAGACAGCGCGGATTGCTCCGAGTGACGTTTAGGTTCCAGGCGCCAGGGCCGGGATCTTTTCTAAG
>CADDZN010000319.1 GCA_902812375.1 bacterium
ATGTCCTCACTTGAATCATCTCCGACTGGCGCAGCGAAGGGACGGCTCCTACAGCTGAAAAACTTAAAGATCCCCGCACCTGTCCGAAGGTCCGCTTTCCACTCATTGCGGACGTTCAGAGTTCGAGCGCTTCCGAAAACTGCAAGGCATCGTCCAGCTCTACACCCAAGTATCTGACAGTGCTCTCCAGCTTGGTGTGACCGAGCAGAAGCTGGAAGTGCCTCAGGTCAGGCGTAGTGTCCGCTTTGGGTGGAAAACGGACACTCAAGCGGTCGGACCACAAAGACCTATTCGGATGCAGCCACATCACAGACAGAAGCAGTGTTTTGGTTGGATCGGCGCCTGCCCCGCTAGAGCCCAGCCTAGGTGAATCGTCTGCCGAAGGACAGCGATTGCAAGATCAAGTGGAACCAGGCTGCGGCGCCACTTGGTTGATCAATGTGGAGATGGCGATCACGATCTGGGCAGGGGCGTAGGGTTTTTGCACCATGATGCTGTGCGGCACCCCCTCGAAAGCCCAGTCAGCTGCCGCGTAGCCGCTGGTATAGACAATCGGCAGGTCGGGCCGAAGCTCCCGCGCCCGCTTTGCGATACTCCACCCGGTTAGTGTTGACCCGAGATTTATGTCGGTAATCAAGCCGGAGAGCTGGTTGGCCACTTCCTCAAGTTCAACCATTGCCGATTCCGGGGTATGAGCGGGTCGCACGCTGAAGCCGCCTTCTTCCAGCGCCTCCTTCGCCATTTCAAAAATCAGCTCTTCATCATCCACGAAAAGGATGAGCGGTAGATCGGGTTGGGCTGTCATGAGTCGGCCATCCGACTCTAACGCTCGTTACGCCGCAAAGAAGCACAATCGCGAAAAAGTTGATCTGCATTACGCCACGTCTGAGTTTCTTCCTGTACATGGCGGACGCCGAATCCTCGGATTGAGGTCTTATGGAACACGACGCCGAGTATCTGCGCCGTCGGGCTGATCAAGAGCGCGACCTCGCCACGAAAGCAGCGCACCCGCAAGCGCGCGCTGCTCACTTGGAATTAGCTTCTCGCTTTGACGAGTTTGCCGTCGCAGTGGTCAAGCGCGATAGGCATCTTGGAATTGATTTGGCAGAAGCAGAGTACATCTCCGACTGATGCGGCGTTGCTGCTATCGAAGACCGGCATCGAGCAGCCCTCGAAATGAACGCGTCGATAGTCGCAAGTAGCGCCCCTTGAGCGACGAATCACGTCGACCAAAGTGCCGCTTCAAGTGATCGGACACAGAGCAGAAACTCGCCATTTCGTGAAGCGAGTGCGGCGGTGGCCACCAGCGACTGCAGCTCTACGGTTTCTGAATGTGCAGGTACGAGGGATCGAAACCGGCAGCCTGCTGGAGTGCGCAAACGTCCTTTATGGTCAGAACACGGCTGGATAGCTCGATCAGGCCATCCGTCCGCAGCCGCTGGACGGTCCGATTAACATGCACCGCTGTGAGGCCGACAGCGTCGGCTATCTCGTTTTGAGTTAATGGAAGATCGAAACGGTCATTTGCCACCAAACCGACTGTCAAAGCGCGGTAATGAAGCTCACACAATAAGTGAGCCACCCGCTGATAGGCATCGCGCCTGCCGAGACTGACGACCCACGCGCGTAGGATTGTTTCGTCGAGCAGCGCCGAGCGCCAAAGGTGACGTGCGAGAAGGGGGTGCTCGGCCATCAGGCGGTTGAACCGATCCAACCCAATCCACGCGACCCTGCATGGAGTCAGCGCGACGACGCCGTGATCCAGCTGCCCCAGGACTGTCACGTCCAAATCGCAGAAATCGCCTGCGAGGAGAAAACTGGTTATCTGGCGCGCCCCATCGGCGAGTACCCGATAACGAGCAGCCCAGCCGTCGATGATCAAATGGACGTAGTCGGTGCGGCTCCCTTCGCGAATGATATCTCGCTTCACGCGGGTAAGTCTCACATCCGCAAGCAATCCGTTGAGTAGCGATAACTCGGCGCTCTCGAGATCGGCGAAGGCGCTCAGCCTCCGGACTAGCGGGTTTCGAGTATTCTGAGGGACCGACCCAAGCATCGATGCAACTGCTGCAGGTGACATGGGTACACTCCTTCGGACGGAGCGGGAGCGCGAAGGACAGGCTCTCAGCCGCCGTCATGCCGATTCTGAGACCGGCGGTAGCTTGAAAACGAGCAGGGCCTGCGGCTGTTCCTTATCCGGCCGCCGCCGTCGGAAGACGCCCGGACGACGCCATTCTCCACACCCTCAGCAGTCGCAGGCTAGTCCGCAATATGTTCGGGTGACAACTCTATTTGGAAGTGCACTCCGTCGTTGCCGAAGCGAAAACTCGTCTTTGCGCCAAGGTCATAAGGGAGGACGCGCTTAAGCAATTCCATCCCGAACACATGCCTGATGGGTTCAGCGATGGGTCCATCACCGCATTTTTCGGTCCACTCGAAACTGAGTTCTCTTCCTTTTCCTCGACCCTTCACGTTCCATTTGATCGCGATATGGCCGTCATTGTCGTCCGATAGCGCCCCATGTTTCACCGCGTTCGTCGTAAGCTCGTGCAAGGCCAGGCTCATCGATTCCGCGGCTTTCGGGCGGAGAGAAACATCGGGTCCTTCGATACTGAGGCCATTCCCCTCATGCGCAGCGTGGGCGAGAAATTCATCGTCGATCAGCGATCTCAGGTCGACCCCGGCATCCGGGTTGCGCGTGACCGCCGATTGGACGCGCGCAAACGCATCGAGACGTCCGCTGAGATGCGAGGCCATTTCCTCGACCGAGCTGCTCGATTCGGCTGTTCGCTGAGTGATGGATTTGACAACGGCGAGCGTGTTACGGACTCGGTGCTGCAGCTCGGCGAGCAGGGTACGCAGCCGCCCCTCACTTTCTCGAAGCGCAGCCTCCGCTTTTACCGTGCTCGTCACGTCGACGAATGTGATCACCGCGCCAGCGATGAAATTGTCGGTGCTTCGATAGGGCAGGACGCGGGCGATATACGACCGGCCATCTTTTGACGAGACGTCGCGCTCCATGCTGCCGAGCTTGGTCAGGACCTTTCGAACATCCCCGCTGAGGTCAGGGTATTCGACCCGCGAGCCAAGATGGTCGATGGGCCGCCCAATATCCGTTTCGAGCAGGTGAAACAGTTCCGTCGCCGTGGGCGTGAAGCTACGCACGCGAAGATCGTTATCCAGGAAGATCGTCGCGATCTGCGTAGATTCGAGCAGGTTCTGGAGGTCGCTATTGGCGCGCGCGAGGTCGCGCACCCGAATGTCCAGTTCACTGTTGACCGTCTGGAGTTCCTCGTTGACCGACTGCAGTTCCTCCTTGGATGTCTCGAGCTCCTCGTTGGAGGATTGCAGCTCCTCGTTGATCGATTGATATTCTTCGTTTGAGCTTTTCAGTTCCTCATTGGTCGATTCCAATTCCTCGATTGTCGCCTGCAACCGGTCTTTCGTCAGCCGCAGTTCCGCCTCAAGCCTGTCGACGTGCTCATTGGTGGGTCCTTCACCGGCGACGGCTGGGTTCGTTTCCGGAATCGGTCCCGCATCCTGGAACAGAACGACCAGCGCTGTGAGGTCCGCGCCTTCGATGACCGGCTCGATGAAAATGTTCACCAACTTGGAATGGCCGTTCTCGCGCATTGGGATACGGAGATGCTCGAGGCGAGTCTTTTGCTCGGCCGCGTGATGAAGCGCCGAGCGCAAATCGAGCCTCAGGTCGCGATGAACGAGATTGAGGAGGTTGAGACTTGCGGCGCCGGAGACGGGCTCCAGGAAGCGTCCGGTGCGCCCTGAAAAATGCAGGACTTCATGCTCGCAATCGATAATGACATAGGCGGGCCCATACCTTTCCGCGACCTGCTCGGCGCGCCTGCTGATCGAGAGCGCAAGCGCCGCCGGGCGGGGCAGGCTTGGCTGCCTTTCCGGAGCCCTTTCGGCCCGGGTCGGCCGCGCGACCAGCGGAAATTC
>CADDZN010000320.1 GCA_902812375.1 bacterium
GCGCGGGTGAAACACGCAGCCCGAGGGAGGATTTGCGGGCGAAGGAACGTCGCCCTGCAACAGGATCCGCTGCTTTCGCGCCTTTGGATCGGCGACTGGAACGGCCGAGAGAAGTGCCTGGGTGTACGGGATGAGCGGCTCGCGGTATAAATCATCGGAGCTGGCGAGCTCAACCACTTTGCCGAGGTACATCACGGCGACCCGATCCGCGATGTGCTCGACCACCGAGAGATCGTGCGCGATGAACATGTAGGTGAGATCGTGATCGCGCTGGAGATCCACGAGCAGGTTGATTACCTGCGCCTGGACGGAAACGTCGAGCGCCGACACGGGCTCGTCGCATACGATGAACTTCGGTTCAACGGAAAGAGCGCGCGCAATGCCGATACGTTGGCGTTGACCACCGGAGAACTCGTGCGGGTACCGGTTCGCGTACTCCGCGCGCAGGCCGACTTCCTGAAGCAGTTGTCTCACCCGCGCGTCCGCTGCGGCACCCTCGGCCAGCTTGTGAATGGTCAGACCTTCCCGAATGATAGAGCCAACGGTCATCCGTGGATTGAGAGACGAGACCGGGTCCTGAAAGATGATCTGCATCTCGCGCCGCAACGCTCTGAGCTCCGATCTGCCCATGGCAAGCACGTCGCGCCCCTCGAAGCGAACCTCGCCACCGGTCGGCTCGAGTAGCCGCAGGATCGTGCGTCCCGTGGTAGTCTTGCCGCAGCCTGATTCGCCGACGACGCCGAGGGTTTCGCCGCGGGCCACATCGAAAGAGACATCGTTTACGGCTTTCACGGAGCCAACCTGTCGCGCGAAGACGCCTTTCTTAATCGGGAATTCTTTTCTGAGATTCCGGACCGACAGCAGCGCTTGGCCGTTTTGATCGATGCCTGCCGAGTGAGGACGAGCGGTCATGCTGCTCCGACTCCTTCGACGACGACGAGCGGCGGATGCGGCTGATTGCGACGCTCGGGCTCGATGGCCAGGTGGCAGCGTGATGTGTGATTCACGCCGACATCGTAGAGCGGAGGATGCTCGCGCTCGGGCAAGTCCCACGAGTACGGACAGCGCTCGCGGAAGCGGCAGCCGTGCGGCCAGTTGGTCGGCGCGGGAACGGTGCCCGGTATCACGTTGAGTCGTTCCTGATCGTGCCCGATGTGTGGCATCGAATGGATCAACCCTTCGGTGTACGGATGATGTGGATGCGCGAACAGCTCATCGACGCTCGCCTCCTCCACGACTTCGCCCGCGTACATAACGATCACCCGCGACGTCGTCTCGGCGATCACCCCGAGATCGTGGGTGATCATGAGAATCGACGTGCCGAATTCCTTCTGTAGATGCACGAGTAGATCGAGGATCTGCGCCTGGATGGTGACGTCGAGCGCCGTCGTCGGCTCGTCGGCGATAACGAGCGCTGGCTTCATGATGAGCGCCATCGCGATCAACACGCGTTGACGCATTCCGCCGGAGAGCTGGTGCGGGTACTGCTTCGCGCGCTCTTCCGGCGCCGGCATCCCGGTGAGGGCGAGAGTTTCGACGGCGCGGTCGAACGCTTTTCTCTTACTGAGCCCGGCGTGAATTCGGGCGACTTCCGCCACCTGATCACCGACGCTGAAAACGGGATTCAGAGCGGACATCGGCTCCTGAAAGATCATCGAGATGCGATTTCCGCGTATGTGACGCATCTCTTCGTCACCCAGCGTGACGAGATCCTTTCCCTCGAACTCGATGCGGCTGCCTGGCTCGATTCGCCCGGGCGGCTGGATCAGCCTCAGAATGGAGAGCGCGGTGACGGATTTTCCGCAGCCGGACTCTCCGACGATTCCAACCGTCTCACCCTGACCGATATCGAAAGAGACGCCATCGACGGAGCGCGCGACGCCGGCTTCAGTGTAGAAGTAGGTCTTGAGATCGCGAATGGAAAGGAGCGGAGCCATGCGTTACCGTCGATCGTATGCGTCGCGGAGCGCTTCACCCAGAACGTTCAGTGTCATCACTGTCAGAACCATAAAGAGCCCGGGAAAAAGTGACATCCACCACAGCGTCGCAACCTGATCGGAGCCGTCCTGAATGATATTTCCCCAACTCGCCAGCGGTGGCGGTACGCCTATACCCAGGTATGAAAGCCCCGCTTCCAGAACGATAACGTGGGCGACGCCCAGTGTTGCCGCAACGACGATCGGAGAGATCAGATTCGGGAGAAGGTGCCTCACCAGGATCCGCCACTGACTCGCGCCCAGTGCGTGTGCAGCCGTGACGAATTCGGCGTGCTTCAACGCAAGAACCTGACCTCTAACGATGCGGCTCAAGCCGAACCAACCGGTGAGGCCGAGGAAGAGGATGAGGGCGCCGACCGAGAATTGCGGCCATGCTACGAGGATTCCCAGCAAGAGCAGCAATCGTGGGATTGCAAGAAGCGCGTCGAGCAGGCGCATCATCACTCCGTCGACGAGGCCGCCTGCGTAACCGGCGACGGCGCCGTAGAACACGCCAAGCGTGAGGCTGACCCAAGTCGCGAGGAGGCCGATTGTCAGTGAGAGTCGCGCGCCATAGATCACTCTGCTCAATACATCCCGGCTGTACGGATCGGTGCCGAACGGATGCGCCAACGACGGCGGCAAATTTTTGAGCGCGACGATGTCGGGCTGCGCCGCCGGATCGTAAGGCGCGATCAGTGGCGCGAGGGCGCCGACGAGGACTATGGTGGCGAGAATGACGAGCGCGATACGTGACGACCGCTTACGCAGAATCTGCCGGAGCCCGATCGCAAACGCCGACTCGCGCCGGCGCACCGGCTCAGTGGCCGCGGAGTCTTGGATCTGCCCAGGCATAGAGCATGTCGGCCAGCAGGCTGCCGAGGGTAACCATGATGCTTCCGATGATCACGCCCCCAACGACGAGCGGATAGTCTCTCGTCCCGATCGCGTTGACGACCGCTAGTCCCATTCCCGGCCAGGCGAAGATCTTCTCGATAAAAAAGGCGCCGGTGAGGAGCGCGGGGAACGACAATCCAATGAGACTGATGACCGGAAGCAGCGCATTCCGCAGCGCGTGACGCCGAAGGATATCGCGCTCGGTGAGACCTTTGAGGCGAGCGGTGCGGATATAATCAGCGGGCAAAACGTCGATGAGCGCTGCTCTCTGATATCGCGCGACTGTGCCGACCGCAAGCACCGTGAGGGTGAGAGCGGGAAGCACGAGGTGTCTGAGCCTGTCGGCAATGCGGGCGCCGAGTGTCATGTACTCGTGCGTCACCGGATCGACGGCTCCGCCCACCGGGAAAATTGGAATCCAGTAGGTGAACACCAGCAACACCAGAATCGCGAACCAGAAATCGGGCATCGAGAACAAGACCAGCGTCACACCACTCAGCGCATGGTCAGTCACGCTTTCCCTGCGCGCCACCTGAACCAGCGCGACGAAAATGCCGAGCGCGAAACTACCGATAAGCGCGACGCCCATTAGGAGCAGAGTGTTCGGCAGAGCGGAGCCGAGTACTTCTACAACGGTGCGGTCATGCGAGAATGACCAGCCAAGATCTCCATGTGCGAGGCGGCCGATGTAGCGCACGAATTGTTCGGGGAGCGGGCGATCGAAGCCGTACTGCGCGCGCAGGGTTTGGCGGACAGTCTCACTAACGTTCGGGTTGTCCATGATCGCGCTGAATGGATCGCCCGGCGCGAGATGAATGAGCGCGAAGCTGATCGCCGCGACGAACGCGACGATCACCGCAGCCTGTGCCAGCCTTCTCGAGAGGTAACGGAGCACCCGCTACGGTTTTTTCTGCCCAGCCGATGCGGCGGCGGGCGCGGTCTGGGCGTGCGCGTTGTCGCGCGGCAGGCGCTTGTCGGCGGGAATCGACCAATCCGGAATGTGCGCCCACCTGGCATCCGACCTCAGCGGCGCGAGCTCCAGGCGGGAGTTGTACGC
>CADDZN010000321.1 GCA_902812375.1 bacterium
GCGAAGTCGTCGCGATCACCCGCGCCATTATGGAAACGGTGACGGTGCCCGTGATCGTCAACGATCGTGCTGACATTGCTTTGGCTGCTGGAGCTGCCGGCGTACATGTGGGGGAAGCAGATCTACCGGTTGCGGCGATTCGGCGTTTCGCGCCACCGGACTTCATCATCGGCGCATCGCTTGGAGGAGACACCGAGCTTGCGAACGCCAAAGATGCGGACTACGTCGGGATCGGTCCGGTATTCGGGTCCGATTCCAAGACAGATGCAGGTAGCGCGATAGGCGTCGCCGGTTTTGAGCGATTGGCGCGGATGGTGACTGCCCCAACTGTCGCGGTGGGCGGAATCACGCCCGAGGGAGCAATGCAGATAACGATGCACGGTGCGACAGGAATTGCCGTCATCAACGCCATCTTCAAGTCCGGCGATCCCGAGAGCGCGACCCGCGCGCTCGCGGCCGCCATCGGAATGTGATGTCGGGCGCGGCCTGAGTCTCGCCATGTCTCCTATTGCCCGTATCCGGTTCAGCGGCGTTGACGCGGCACATCGCTTCCTCTATCCGCGAGCGGACCGGCTGGCTCAAAAAAAGATCGACTAACTCTGGGTCGAACTGCTTACCGCGTCCGTCGGCAATCGCCTGAGTCGCCTCGCTGAGACTTCTAGCTCGGCTATACCGTCGCCGATGCGTAATTGCGTCGAAGCTGTCGGCAATTGAGACGACCCGTGCGGCGAGCGGGATTCGCTTGCCCTTGAGTCCTCGTGGATATCCGGTCCCATCCCAGCGCTCGTGGTGCGCGGCCACTCCCTTGCCCAAATCGGGATAGAAAGCCACTAACGGAGCCAACACCTCAGCTCCCCGCTGCGGGTGCGTCATCACCGCGCGCCGTTCCTCCGGAGTCAGCGTCGACGGGTCGTGAAAGATGTCAGTGAGCGCCTCATGCAATTTGCCGATGTCATGGAAAAGCGAGATCCGCTCGATGCTGCGAAGAGTTCGCTCGTCGTATCCGGCGGCTTCGCCAAGGATCAGGGCGTAAGTTGCGACTCGCCGAACGTGAGCCCCGGTAGTCGCGTCGTTGGCGTCAATCGCGTTTAACAGGCTCTCGAGCGTAGCCGCGCTCAAACGCTCGGCACGGCATAGAAACCTGTGCTCGCGATAGGCCACTCCGCCGCCGATTGCCGCCCCTACTGAGAGTGCAACTATGTCGTTCATGGTCATCGCTTTCGCAAGAAGCGTACATGAGCGTTGCGCGGTAGCGCGCGCGGTTACATTCAGGCCGATGACGGTGGCAAGGGTGAATGCAAAGGGCGCGCGGCGCTGGCTCAGCGGACATCCCTGGATCTACAGGACCGATGTCGTCGAACGTCCGCTCATGGAAGCTGGCGCAGTTCTGGTACATGATCAGCGGGGAAAGCCGCTGGGGTGGGCGCTCTGGAGTCCGCAATCCGAGATCTCGCTCAGACTGCTGGACCGCGATCCTGACGCAAGCATCGATCAGGCGTGGTGGGATGAGCGAATCGCGTCGGCGATCGCTCGCCGGACCCCACTCGAAGATCACACCAACGCGTTTCGACTCATTCACGGAGAGGGTGACGGCTGCCCATCGCTCATCTGCGACCACTACGACGCGTGGCTCGTGGTGCAATTCATGAGTGCCGGACTCGAGCGGTTCAGGGAGGAGATCGTTACCGCGCTGCGTTCGCTGGTAGTGCCTGACGGAGTGCTCGCTCGCAACGACGTACCGCTACGATCCAAGGAGGGGCTACCGCGTGAGACGGTGTTGCTTCACGGAGACGTCCCCAGAGAAATCGAAGTACATGAGTACGGAGTGAGATATGTCGCAGCGCCCTGGACGGGCCAAAAGACTGGCGCGTTCCTCGACCAGCGTGAAAATCGGCACTTCGTGGGGACGGTCGCGCGGGGCAGAGCGCTCGACTGCTTCAGCTATCATGGCTCATTTGCCTTGCATCTCGCGCGCAAAGCCACCCATGTCACCGCGCTCGATTCGTCCGGTCCCGCGCTGCAGCGCGCGGCTGACAACGCTGAGCGGAATTCACTGACGAACATCTCTTTCGTCGAAGCGAACGCGTTCGATTTTCTGAGGGAGAAAGAGCGAGAGGGCACAACCTTCGACACTATCGTTCTCGATCCTCCCGCGTTCGCGAAAACTCGAGCTGCCGTTCCTGGCGCACTGCGCGGCTACAAGGACATCAACCTTCGCGCAATGCGATTACTCGCGCCGGGAGGCTTGTTGTATACGGCGAGCTGCAGCTTTCACCTCTCCAAGCCACTCTTTCTGGAAATGCTCCAGGAGGCAGCGGCGGACAGCGGGCGACGCATTTCAATCCGAGCCATCACGGGTCAGCCGATCGACCATCCGGAAGTGCTCACGATCCCCGAGACGGGCTACATCAAGGGTGCTCTCCTGGAGATGATGGACTGATTACTCTCGCTGGCAGGTGGCGCAGAAGTAGGTGGACCTGCCGGCTTGCACGATCCGCTCGATGACCCCGCCGCAGCGGCGGCAGGCTTGTCCCTCCCGGTCGTAGACGGCAAATCTTTCGGTTCCCCGCTCCTCGGCGTAGCGACCGGGCCTGCGGTTGCGCGGGCTCAGCACCCGTCGGATTGCATCGACCAGTTTACCAAGGCTCTCGCTCGTCACCGAAGCCGCGGGTATCCGCGGGTCGATCCCGGCCTCCCAGAGCGCCTCCGCCGCGTAAATGTTGCCGAGCCCGGCGAGCACCGACTGGTCCATGATCGCGGGTTTGATCGCTAGTTTTTTGCGCTTGAGCGCTTCAGCGAGATAATCCGCGTCGAGCGCGCGATCGCTCGCTTCGCGCCCGAGCTTCGGAAGCGACGAAGTGCCCTTCTTGTCCAGAGTGATTGACGAAAGCGCTCTCGGATCTACCAGAGATATCCGTGTTCCGTCGGCGAGCTCGATGACTGCTCGCGCGAACCGGTCGAGCTCGTCGGTGTTTGCGCCTATCTCCCAGTCTCCGTTCATCCTGAAATGGACGACCAGAGTGTCGCCGCTATCCAGTTGAAGAAGCTGGTGCTTCCCACGCCGCTCGATGCGTTCTATCCGCCTTCCTTTGACAGCGCGCGCCGATGCCGGAGGCAGCTTCTTCCGGAGAGACGGGTGGATCGCTCTCACAGAGGCGATAGTCTTTCCGAGTGCTGCGCGTGCCAGAGCACGTGCGGCACGTTCGACTTCGGGGAGTTCAGGCAAGGGTGTGTCCGTTGCGAATAAAAGGCGACGGAAGTAGAGTACGACATCGGGTAATTACCCGCCCCTCAAGGTCATCTTTCGGTCCCTCATGCGCAATCTGCATGGGCACTAGCTGGAGATTCTCGTCGTGCAAAGCTCGCCATCCTCTTTCCTCCGCGTTCTCGTTTTACAGAACGGCAACTCCGACGCGTCACTCATTAGTGAGCAGCTCGACCGTTCGGGCCTCGCTGCCGTCGTCGAGTGTGCAAGCGGTGAGAGCTCATTCATCACAGCTCTACAGGAGTTCGGTCCCGACGTCGTAGTCGCGGATCATTCCGCTGGAGATTTCAGAGCGTTGGCGGCAATCGATATTCTCCGCGAGGTACGCCCAACGGCTCCTTTCATTCTGTTCGCGGAATCTGTCAACGGCGCCCAGGCTGTTGCGTTCGTGCGCGCCGGTGCGGAGGACCTAGTTCTCAAAGCGAACATCGCCCGGCTTCCCGCGGCGATCAGAAACGCCGTTTCCGTCAGGCGGCCTCTCGAGAAATTGACACGGCGACAGATCGAAGTGCTGAGGCTCGTAGCGAAGGGTCATCGCACGCGCGAGATCGCCAAAGAGCTCAAGCTCAGTGTCAAGACGGTCGAGAGCCACCGTGGCGAACTGATGAAACGACTCGGTGTTCGAGATGTGGTGAGCCTGGTGCATTACGC
>CADDZN010000322.1 GCA_902812375.1 bacterium
CGCCGGCGACCCGGTGGACCTGCGCGATGGCGGCGGGCCGCCGGGCGACGGTGCTCAGCTTCTTGCCCGCCCCGCCGAGCTCGCCCAGGTAAAGCATCACGGTCTCGGGGGAGGCCGGCAGGACGGCGAGGCGGTGTGCCGAACACCAGGCTTCGAAATGCCGCCAGTCGGCGGCATACGCCTTGTAGGTATTGGGGGCGCGGGTGTTGCGCAGGTATTGGCCAACGCGAGCCGCCGCAGCCTCGAGGGCGGTGTCGGTCCTGAGGAGTTGGACGGCGGAGGGGTGCATGAGAGTAGAGAGGATAGCACCGGTCCCTGGCTTTCGAGAAGCATGCATTATCGAAAGTCAGCGATTACTCGGTACTGCACAGTCGTGCAATACCGCACGCCAATCTGCAATAATCCTTCAGGGGACTGCTATGCCGGATAAGCCATCGTACCTTCATCGGCTTACGTCGATCCTTGCGGAAGCGAGGACGCCCAAGCCAATCCCGTTCTTCCGAAGATGTGACATCGAGGCGCTCTTCGGCTTGAAGCGCCGCCAAGCGATCAATCTCATGCACGAGATCGGCGCCATCCGGGTGAGCCACGAGATCGCCGTCGCCCAGAAGGATCTCGTCTCCTGGCTCGAGCAAAAGGCTCTCGATCCAGCCCACATCCGAGAAATCCGCCGACAGACTAAGGTGATTGGCCGCATCGTCGAACTCAAAGCGGAAGCGGCCGCCCGCGCCATCAAGATCGTCCTCCCGGACCCTGCCCCTGCGATTGATCTGCCGCCCGGCGTCTCGCTCCATCCCGGGAAACTGACTGTCACGTTCGCCGACCAGGAGCAGCTCTTGCAAAGGCTTTTCCTGCTGGCCCGGGCGTTTGCAGCTAACCCGTACCTGCTCCGCGGCGCGCCAGAGCGATCGCGGCTTCTGTAGCACTGTATTCTACAGTGGTAAGCTAACTGAAACGAGCCAGTGGCAATATAAGCCACTGGCGCACTTTGTACCACTGGTGCAATGTGAACCACTGACGCAGTCTTTTCCACACCAGCACTCATTTCCACTGAACTACACCATGCCACTGGCGTATTTTCTGCGCCTGTAGCACTGTAACCATGAAAACGACCCCTTCAGGACGGTGTAGATCGGTGGAAAAGCCCGTAAAACCGCTTGTTCAGAACAGCCGCGACTGCGAATGCCGCCTGGACCATTCCTCAAACGTTGGAAGGGCCAGCGTCTGGCGGACGTTCGAACGGAGCCGACCCATCGCGACTTCGCGCCGCACCGAGTCGCTTACGCGGCTGAACCAGTCCGGCTGCTGTTGACGGATGATCTTGATCTGCTCCAAGACGGCGTCCTCGAGACGCTCGCCGGCAAACTCGGAATCGAGCCGGCTAGTTACTTCGGCTTCGCAGTAGTCGTCGTAAGCCAGTTGGAGTTCCACGGCGCGGCCGCGCTCCTCGTTGACCGTCTGCTCTTGGAGCGCGCGGGTCGCCCTCTTCCTCTCCGTCTCGAACGTCGGCGGCAAACGGAGGTTGTTCTCGACCGCCCACACGATGAAACCAGCGGGGTTCATGATCTTTCCGCGGCCGCGCTGGTCCTGGCGGATCAGGTATTCCGCGTATTCGATCTGGTCCTGCACGGGTTGATCGTCGGGAGTATCCAGGGCCAGTTGCCGCGCCTTCTTCTCGGACACGCCGCACTCGACGAGCGCAGCCACCCAGTCCGGCAGCGTCGCACTCTCTTTCGTCTCGGCGAGTCCGGAGAAGCTCGGCAACGCGAGCAGGCGTCTCCCAGGCGAGACCGTAAGCTTCAGATCGTCGTTTCCGCTGCTCCGGGCCAGATCCCATCCGCCCACGTACTCGATCGCGACCAGCTCCTCGAGCGACGGCTCGAGAACGGACCGGGCCTTCGACACATGCGGATACGCGCGGATATTCAGCAATTGGCACAGGTCGTTGTACTTCTTCTCCACCGTCCGTCCGCGACTGGCGTAGAACCAGACACTGAGATGACCGAACAGTGCCTTCGAGATGTCGCGGCGGAGTTGGACATATGCGTTGAAATCCAGAGGCAGCAGGTAGCCGCAATTGAGGTTCGTCAGTTGCCACTCCGACAGGTAGACCTGATACGACTCGGCCTTCCTGCCGTCGGCCAGCTCGTCGCCAACGAGGATGACGCGGTCGAAGACGTGGAACGTGTCACTTGCATATTGCCGGCGGTCGGCGAGGAACACGGACGACTCCGACATAATCGTGGTCGCGACCATTCGCTTGCACCAGTCGTTGATCTCGTCGTAGTGAGAACCGCCCTTGCGCAGCCGGAGCAGCCGGATCATGTCCGCGCCGGTGAAGCGGATCGGGTTGGCGACGCGTCCCTGGAACTCCCGCTGATCCATCACGATCTTCATGAACGCCATGTACTTATCGCGGTCGGCTGTGCTCGGGAGGCCCAGGCTCGGGATCCCTTCGATGACGGCTTTGGCCTGCACCCGGTGCCCGTCCGGACGCCGGAAGACCTGGACGATTGTCCGCGAGGTTTGACGATTGGTGGAAGACGCGAAAAAGCCGAGGGACTGAAGGCTCTTCTCGATCCGTACCAGATCGAGTTCCTCAACCACCAGAGGGAGAATTGCCTGCGAATTGGTCGGCTGGTCCATCTTCACGTCGCTGTCGATCTGTGTTGGAGGATACTTTAAAACCAATATAAAAACCTTTAGCGTTCTGTATACGATAGATGGATAAAGCTTTAGTGGCGATTTCTTTCCACGAACCTACACCAAAACCGCCACGCACTTACACCGACGCTTCCACGGATCTACACCATTGCTTCCACGCATCTACACCAAACTGCCGCCAACCTACACCGTTCTTCCACGGACCTACACTCCGTCAGAAGCTGCGCGGGAGGCTGTACAGTGGCGCTCAGATTTCCACGGAACTACACCGTCAGCCACCACTGATGGGCAAAAACATTTCCGGCACTGCGCGTTAGTCTAAGATCTTTTGGATTGATTTGTCAATCAGTTAGGGGTAATCTATAAAGGACCAAAGGTACTGGACACGAGAGTCAGAAAGATTTCTGAAACACTGGCATGCCACGATTAGGCAAAAAGGGCTCCAATCCCGGCGGGAGTCTCTCCACACAGGAAGTTGCGACGATTCTGGGCCTGAGCCACCCAACGTTGTTGAAACTGTTGAAATCGAAGAAGATCCCCGAGCCGCAGCTACAGGGCAGGACGCGCCAGTGGAACAACTCCGATGTGAAACACGCCCAGCTGGTCATCCAGCAACTCCAACTGAGCGGTGAGTTGCGGGCCAGGAGATCCTGAGGTGCTTCGGATCGCAATCGTCAACATGAAGGGTGGCGTCGGCAAGACGACCACGAGCGTGAATCTTGCGGTGGGGCTGGCGGGCCGCGAGAAACGAGTCCTTCTGATCGACATGGACCCGCAGGGAAATGTCGCTCACTCATTGAAAATAAGGGCCAATCAGAAGACGGTTTACGACCTGATGGCCGATGACATGTTGATCGACCAGGTGATCCGCACCGAGGTCCGCCCGGGCATGGACGTGATCCCGAGCAGCAATGTGGCGTTCGGTCTCGAGAACCGCCTTGCAGGCGAGACGCTCCGCGAAAAGATCTTTTCCCGGCGAATGCGTCACGTCGCGGGTTATGACTTCGTCATTGTCGACACCAGCCCCGCGATGAGCCTGCTGACTGTCAATACGCTGCTCTACGTCGACGTCGTGGTGCTGACGGTCTCGATGGACCAGATGGCCATTATCGGTGCGGTGCAGAGCCTCGCAGGTCTCAAGCGAGTCCTATCGGCATTCGAGTCTCCCGAGAAGAAGATCCTTGTCCTGCCGACTATGGTGAATGCCGCGACCAACGGGTCGAAGGAGACCATGACGGCGTTG
>CADDZN010000323.1 GCA_902812375.1 bacterium
TCCGCGCACATGACGGAGCAGGCCCGCCGCTCTCAAGTGGAGAAGGCGCTCGTCGCAGACAGACATCGGGTCGTGGATCTCTTCCAGGAAGAGAATCGCGTCGCGCGTATCGATCTCGTATGGCGTGCCGATGGACTGTTGCACGAGGGAAAGATTTCCGCCGGTCAATCGACCAATCGCTCTGCCCGGTCTCACGGCCCTCGCAATGTCACGGCCCAATCTGGCTTCGGGACATGGTGTGGTGAGCGCGGTGAGGAACGACAATAGTGATGGATCGTTGGGGCGAGGGGAAAGGTCATCGAGGGTCGGCCCGTGGAAGACCCTTAGACCGGCACGTCGCATCATCCAGAGGTGCAGCGCCGTGATATCGGAATAGCCTACGAACGGCTTCGGATTCCGCCGAAAAAGCTCCGCGTCGAGATACGGAAGGATTCTCACCGCGCCGTAGCCCCCAGTTCCACAAACCACCGCTTTGACGTCGGGGTTGACCCACATCTCGGTAAGATTCGAGGCGCGCTTGCGATCTTCATTCTGCGTGAAGAGTCGCGCGCGACTGATCTCGGGCTCGAAAATGACTTTGTAGCCAGCTTCCTTCACCGCTCGCGCTCCGCGAAGAAGCCAGGCGCTGTGCGGCGCATAGGAAGGCGCTACCACTCCGATCGTGTCACCTATTCTCAGTGGCTGCGGACGCAGGAGTGAAGGCGTTGCGGTGGGGGAACTGAAAGGAAGCGCTGGCCCAGTCTCGACGGGTACCGTCACCTGCTCTGCCGGGTATGCTCCAAGGGATTCGGTCATTGGGAAATCCCGGAGCGCGGGGCAGGGAGAGGACTACTAGATTCAGAGCGTATGGCTGACACTGATGCGTCGGTAAAGATGACGCCCGAGACGGGCGCTGGTCCTACAGGAAATATGCAGGCCACGGCGCCCAGCGGCACCTACTTTCGGAAGGGGTTCGGGCTCAAATCCGAAATCCAGGCTGAGCTTGCTGTCGACTATACCGGGCAGTTCGTCGACATGCTGCTGGCGAGGGATTATACCCTGCAGGCAGGCGATGTAACCATCCGTTTGGCGAAGGAATTTGGGTTCTGTTACGGGGTTGAACGTGCGGTAGAGTACGCTTATCAGGCCAGGAAGAAGTTTCCTGATCGTACCATCTACCTGGCGGGGGAGATCATCCATAACCCGCACGTGAACTCAAAACTTCAGGCGATGGGAATCACCTTCCTAATGCCCGTCGATGGAAGAATCGATTTCAGCGGCGTGCGTCCCGAAGATGTGGTGATCCTTCCGGCCTTTGGCGTGACGATCACGGACTTCGAGGTGCTGCGCAAGATCGGCTGTGTGATGGTCGATACCACCTGCGGCTCTGTGTTGAATGTCTGGAAGCGGGTTGAGAGCTACGCCCGCGATGGTTTTACATCTCTCATTCATGGGAAGTACTACCACGAAGAAACGCGGGCCACGGCGTCGCAGGCCGAGAAGCATCCAGGTGGCCAGTATCTGATCGTCCGGAACATGGAGGAGGCGGCTCTTGTCTGCGACTTCATCGAAGGCCGCATCGATAGCGAGACTCTATTGAAGCGGTTCGCGCACGCTGCTTCGCCGAATTTCGATCCGACTCGCGATCTTCAGCGCATTGGCGTCGCCAATCAGACGACGATGCTTGCGCGCGAATCATTGGCGATCGGAGAACTAGTGGGGCAGTCGATGGCGCGCGCTCACGGTGAGCAATACGCCAGGGACAATTTCCGGACCTTCGACACCATCTGTAGTGCGACACAGGAGCGGCAGGACGCCGTCGTGGAGCTTCTCAGGGAGCCTCTGGACGCGATGATCGTGATAGGCGGTTACAATTCCAGCAACACACTCTCACTGGCGGCCCTCTGTTCTGAAAGTGTCCGCACCTTTCACGTTGAGGACGCCGATGATATCGACCCCGTCTCTCGCACCATCCGCCACCGCCCACTCGGTGCCAAGGAAGAAGTCGAAGCGAAAGACTGGCTTCCTCGCGTAACACCGGTGCGGATCGGCGTCACTGCGGGAGCGAGCACCCCGAATAATAAGATTGGCGAGGCTATTGGCCGGATTTTCGCAAGTATGGGAATCGACCCCAAGAGCGTCCAGTAAGGGTTTCCAGGTCGTACCGGTTTGGCATCGAACGCGTCAAACTATTGGCTGCTTCTGGTCCGGATTGTAGCTTCTGGAGTGGCTCGAAACTACCGTTTTGGGGGTACGTAAGTATGGTAGCACGCGACACCAAATCCCTGGAGGTTGAATGGACGTGTATGGTTCGGATACCGCCCCTGACGAAGAGGCGACTGGCACAGGGAGCAGCGAAACCACGCCCGATGTGGGCAGTTGGTTCCAGCGTGGGTCGGGCAATGAGGCCGCGCTGAACGACCGCGGAATCGCAGTTCCGGTCAACGCCATGCTGGACCGCGTTCGCGAAGCTGATGCCCTCACCTTCGAGAACGAGGATTCCGAAGAACAGGACTAATTCGTCAGTGAGGTAAAAAAGACCACCCGCAGTCCGGGTGGTCTTTTTGTATATCCTTGTGCGATGGAATCGCACACGTTTCTACAGAGCCTCGCTGTCGTTCTCTGCGTTGCCGCTGTAGCAACCGTCGTGTTCCAACGGCTCCGGCAGCCGGTGGTCTTTGGGTATCTCCTGGCCGGAATGATCATCGGTCCGCACATCCCGGTTCCACTCGTCGCCGACCCGCAGACTGTCCGCGTCCTGTCCGAGCTCGGCGTCATCCTGCTGATGTTTTCGCTCGGACTCGAGTTCAACCTCAAGAAATTGGCGGAGGTGAGCCAGAAAGCCGGGGCGGTGGCGCTATTCGAGTGCAGCATCCTGATATCCATTGGATATCTCGTTGGGCAGATGCTGCATTTCACGCGAACGGAGAGTGTGTTCGCGGGCGCGATCATCGGAATTTCAAGCACCACCATCATCGTCAAGGCGTTTCAGGAGCAGAATGTCAGGGGACGAGTGACGGAGCTTGTTTTCGGCATTCTGATTGTCGAAGACCTGATCGCGATCTTTCTGCTCACAATCCTCACGACAATTTCACGGTCGGGAACGCTTACCGCGGGTGATCTTGCACTCACGGCATTGCGGCTTGTCATGTTCCTCGCGGGACTGGTCGGCTTCGGCCTGCTCGTAGTTCCGAGAGCCATACGTGGCGTTCGTAGACTTAGCCGGCCGGAGACCACACTCGTTGCGAGCATCGGTATCTGCTTCGCGGCCGCTTTGCTCGCTCTCTCATTTGGGTACTCGGTGGCGCTCGGTGCTTTTATCGCGGGCTCTCTTGTCGCGGAATCCGGACATGAGCTCGAGATAGAGCAGCTCGTTCGCCCTGTGCGTGATATGTTCGCCGCGATTTTTTTCGTTTCAGTCGGAATGATCATAGATCCTTCTGCGCTGACAGAGCACTGGGGAGCAGTCCTCGCTCTCACGCTGGCGGTGATCCTCGGAAAGGTGCTCGCTGTTACCATCGGGGCTTTCCTCGCCGGGCATGGTCGCCGCACGGCGATGAAGGCGGGCATGAGCCTCGCCCAGATCGGAGAGTTCTCGTTCATCATCGCTGGCGTTGGCGTCACTGCTGGTGTCATCAGCGTTTGGATGTATCCGGTGGCCATTGCAGTCTCGGCGATAACCACGTTGACTACGCCTCTGCTCATAAGGCTGTCCAACCGGGCCGCGGCATCGATCGATCGATGGCTGCCCGAGCCGATTCAAACTGTCGCCGCTCTTTATGCTTCGTGGATCGAGCGCATGCGAACGGCGCCGAGCGCCGCCACGGAGCGCTCGGCGACAAATCGAATCATCAGGATAATCCTGCTGGACGCGGGTATAATCACGGCTATCGTGATCGGCGTCGCCATTGAGATCGACCGGCTGAGC
>CADDZN010000324.1 GCA_902812375.1 bacterium
GCTCAATCGTGTCAGGGATTTGCGAGAGCTCGCTGTTCCACCGGGAAACCGATTGGAGCGTCTTAAGGGAAAGCGACGCGGTCAATACAGTATCCGCGTCAACGATCAGTACCGAGTCTGTTTCCGCGGGAAGGGATCTATGCCGATGAAGTCGAAGTCACGGACTACCACTAAGCGCTCGCCGGGCATTCCCCGGCTCGTGCGCCGCCGCTTGCCAACGGCGATTCCACCGGTGCACCCAGGCGAGATGCTCCTGGAGGAGTTCCTCAAGCCGCTCGGAGTGTCGCAGTCCGCTTTTGCGATCCGACTCGGCGTCTCATTCCCCCGTCTCAATGAGATCATTCGTCAGAAGCGGGGCGTCATGCTGGATACTGCGTTGCGCCTGGCTCAGGTCACCGGACTGAGCGCAGACTTTTGGTTGGGGCTGCAGCTCGACTGGGATCTCTGGAATTGTCTGGGCGCTACCTTCGAGTAGTCACCTTAGACGATCAGGTCACGATCCATAACGCCTTCCCTGATCGAGGATTCAAGCCATGAAGCTGGCCTACCACGCTGACACGGACTCCCTCTATATCGATCTTTCGGAAAACCCGAGCGCGGAGAGCGTCGAGGTCTCCGAGGGCATTGTGTTGGACTACGATGCGAAGGGCCAGTTAGTCGGCATCGACATCGATAACGCTAGTCGTAAAGTGCAGCTCAAACGTCTCGTGCTCGCGGGTCTCCAGGGCGAGATCGAACGAGCCGCCAGCTAACGAATGTTGCAGCAGACGAGCGCTTTAAGGAATCACATATGATCGCCGCTACATTAGGGTCGCTCGCAGCCCAACAAGCACTTTTCGGATGCGACTACTGCCAGTGGCGGGCCGATGCATGCCGCCACTTGTTGACAACGAATCGCGGCACTCCCATATCATGCTCCTCACTTTGCCGCGTGGAGATCTCATGAGCCGCACTACGAACCAGGTTCTCGTGCTCGTCGCTGTCGCCCTCGCCGCCGCCGCGTGCGCGGACAGCGCGGGCATCACAAGACCATCGGAGCCAGAGGTTGTGCAAGCGATACCCAGCACGGCCAGCGCAACGGCGCCCGCGGGCGTTCCCGCGCCGCCGACGGGATTCAGACTGTACTGGAGCGACGACTTCACCGGCGCCGCAAACACCGGCGTCGACACGTCGGTGTGGAAGTACGACACGGGACCGGGCCGCAATTTTGGCACGGGCGAGATCGAGAACATGACGAACAGCACGGCCAACGTCTTTCAGGACGGCGCGGGCACGCTCGTCATCCGGGCGATCAAGACGCACACCACGTGGACGTCGGGGCGGATCGAGACGAAGCGCGCCGACTTCGGCGCTCCGGCTGGTGGCGTGGTCCTGATGCAGGCGGCGATCCAGCAGCCGGACTCGAACCTCAACGCGACGAACGGACTGGGGTATTGGCCCGCGTTCTGGATGCTGGGCTCGACCTACCGCACCGGCACGCCGTGGCCGACGAGCGGCGAGATCGACATCCTGGAAGACGTCAACGCGCAGTCGGTGGTCTACAGCGGGTTGCACTGCGGCACGAGTCCGGGCGGACCGTGCAACGAGACGTCGGGCATCGGCTCCGGAGCGCACGCGTGCGCGGGGTGCCAGACCGGGTTCCACACGTACGGCGTGCAGATCGATCGGTCCGTGTCGCCCGAGCAGATCCGCTACTACCTGGATGGCGTGGTGCACTTCACGATCGACGCCACCGCGGTGGACGCGAACACGTGGGCGCAGGCGGTCGATCACCCGTTCTTCATCATCTTCGATCTGGCCATGGGCGGTGGGTTCCCGAACGCGATCTGCAACTGCACGTCGCCGACGAGGAACACGATCTCCGGCGGCCAGATGCGGATTGCGTACGTGGCGGTGTACAACAAACCCTAACTCGGTACTCGGCGGTACTCCGCAGGCCTAACGGTGCTTGGTACAGGCGAGCGGGCCTTGGAAGCTCGCTGCGCTCTCAGGCTGTTCGCGGGCTTCGCCCCTTAGAGCTGGTCGGCAATGAGGACGCTGTCTCGCAGATCCGAAATGGTCGTCGTTGCACTTTGCTGTCTCCTCGCAAGTTGCACGACGTCGCGAACCGGAGTCGAAGGCCAATTG
This sequence comes from bacterium, assembly GCA_902812375.1. GTDB lineage: Bacteria > Gemmatimonadota > Gemmatimonadetes > Gemmatimonadales > Gemmatimonadaceae > UBA4720. Next base: position 2,128 of record CADDZN010000324.1, read on the forward strand.
CAGCGCGGTTACACTGCGATCGTCGACTCGCGCTATCAGGGCCTGGACGGCGAAACCATCGCCGGAGTTCGGCACTATCGAACGCTCGGCGGCGCACTGACGAGTCTGCCCGCAAACTATGCGCGCCGCGCGGTGATTTTCATCCACGATGGTGTTTATCGAGAGAAACTCACTGTCGACCGTCCGCGCGTCACCCTGCTCGGCGAAAGCAGAGATGGCACTGTCATCACCTTCGATGCGATCGCCGACACTCCAATGCCTGGCGGCGGGACCTACGGAACGCGCGGAAGCTACACTCTCCGCATCGCGGCGCTTGATTTTGTTGCTGAAAATCTTACGATCGAAAACTCATTCGACTACAACGCGAACTATCGCAAACGCGACGACGATCCATCGAAGGTGAAAAACGCGCAGGGCGTCGCGTTGATGACGGACTTGGGAAGTGATCGAGCGACCTTTATAAACGTTCGCTTTCTCGGCCATCAGGACACGCTCTTCCCGAACGTTGGGCGGAGTTTCTTCTCGAAGTGTGAGATCCGTGGGAACGTGGATTTCATTTTCGGCGCGGGACGAGCGGTGTTCGAGGACTGCGACATCGTCTCGCTCGACCGCGGGAGTAAGACGAACAACGGCTACATCACAGCAGCGAGCACGAGCGACACGACGCCCTATGGATTTCTGTTTCTGCGGAGCCGCCTCGAGAAAGAAACGCCGGCGATGGAGCCTCACACCGTAACTCTCGGCCGGCCGTGGCATCCATTCGCGGATCCGCACGCGTGGGGAAGTGTGGTTTTTGTGGATTGCTGGATGGACGACCACATCGGGGCGAAGGGTTGGGACCGGATGTCGTCGGTTGACTCGACGGGGCAAAGAATCTGGTACGAGCCGGAGAGCGCGCGGTTCTTCGAGTTCCGTAGCTCGGGCCCGGGGGCGATAAGGAGCGGTACGCGAAGGGTTCTCTCCGAAGAGGAAGCCCGGAGATACACGCCGGAAAACGTTCTGGCGGGATGGGTTCCACCAGGATCGAATGATGCTTACGCGTCGTGGGACGCGTCGTCCGAGGGCGATGCCCGGACTAAACGGGTCCGGACGCTCGCGGATTTATTCGTTGGAAAATTTCCGGGCCTGGAGGTAATCCGCCTGCCGATGGGCGGGATCACCTTCCGGCTCAGGGGCGTGAGCACGTTCTACGGGAGCGGCGAGCCGTTGATAATTGTTGACGGCGTGGAGCTGCTCAACGGTGGTGGCGGGCTTCAGTTTCTGAACCCCGATGACATCGAGCGGATCGAACTCCTCAAGGATGTCGGCGCTACTGGTGCTTATGGGGTGCGCGGGGCGAACGGGGTGATCTTGATCACTACTCGGCGGCCAGGCTAGGGGGCTCGGCGTCGGGGAGCTCGACCTTCGACTGGCACCTTGAATACTGAAGCGGGCAGCAGAGAGCGCTAAGCCCGTAAGCCTTTCAGCTTTTGTGGATCCAGTTGGGATTCGGACACCTCCTCGCTCCGTGCGACAGCTCTCCGAGCTGCTCCAGAAGTGAGCGAGCCTGGGCTCAGAGCTCCCCCGCTGCACAAGATCACTCTGCGGGAACGAGAAGAACCGTCAAGAGCAATACGAGCCGTAAAAGCTCAAGAGCTCTAGAGCTTAGCGCTCTCTGCTGCCCGCTTCAGTGTTAGAGAGAAAGAGGAAACGACGCCTTGAGCCCGAGTATGAAAGCTACGGGCTACGGCTGCAAAGCTAACTGCTAGCCG
>CADDZN010000325.1 GCA_902812375.1 bacterium
ACGCTGGCAGGAGCGAGCGTCCCACTCTTGCAAAAGTATGAGCTCTTGCTGCTCGCACAGACCTGATACAGGCCGGGAGCGACATTGGGAAAGTCAACAGTATCGCCACTAAGCGAGGCGCCCTGAGCCCGAGCCCACTCAATGAGATTCGACAATGGAATCTCGATACCGTTGTAAGTCACAAGCGGTCGCGAAGCGTCCTCCGGTAGTTTAAGTCGAACGGTTCCGCCGATTGGAGGCAAGTCGATCATTAACGGATCCTCAGTAGGAAGAGTACTGTAGGCCAGTAACGGCCGACCCGCTGCGCCGACAAGTAATGTCATCTTTGTTGCTGACGGTGCGATACGCAGGTCAAATCCGCCATCGAGCGCTGTGACCGCGCGCTCTATCCGCGCTGTTGTGCCTTGAAATACGTAACCTGTAACGAGTGCGCCCGCGACAGCCTCACCACGCGCAACAATTCGACCCTTGATTGTGCGCATATTTTCGAGCCTCAGTTCGACGTCGTCGCGATGAGTTGCGTCGTCGAGGGTAACGCTCACGATATCGCTGTGCTCGCCTGTCCGGACATATGAGGCTTCTAATTTTGCTTGACCCTTCGCAAGGCCGCGAAAAACGAATGTTCCATCCGGGCCGGTTCTTTGGCTTAAGCCGGTATCGGTTCCATAGCAGTTCACGATCGCGCCCGGCACTCTCTTGCCATCCACACCTGTCACCCAACCCGCCAGCTCCGTGTCGGGTAAGTCGATTGCTACTTCGTCCTGATCGGCGGCGATAGTTGTGGTGATCGTGGCGAGTACATTGAGCTCCTTCGCGTTGACTTCGACGATCCATCGCCCGGCGCGTGGCAACACGATATCGAACTTACCCTCGGTATCGGCTTTTGCGAGAACGCGCTGCGCGCCACTGTGTCCGCCAAAAAACAGGTCGGCGGCAAGCGGCTTGCCCGCAGCCGAAACGGTACCGTGCAGCTTAAGGAATGTTATATCGATGATTCGTTCGGCATCAGCTTGCGTTTCGATATCAAAATCGCGATTCAAATACCAGTTGTTGTTGTGATCTCGTACTCGCAGCGTATATCGGCCGGGTGCTTGTCCTGCCACTTCAATCGTGCCGCGCGCCGCGATAACTTCGGCGACATTTGTGCGACGAAACGTCATTTGATCCGATCGAATGAGTGACACGCGCCACGGGGACCCGCCCGGGTCACTACTGGGCTGAAGCGAGAACCTTATCGTTAATGGTCGCCCGAGTGAGACGGGAAAACGGAATGTCGTCTCTCGTGCCTCATAAATTGGGACTTTATCAAATCGCGCTGGTGCAAAGCCGGCGGCGGTTACTTCGAGGCTATAGGTACCCGCCGGAACGAGAGAAAGTTGAACAAATCCACGTTTGTTGAACTTGCCCTCGGCAACCGGTCGCGTCAGCCTAGGTCCGAGTGTACGAGACTCGGCCATTACCATGGGCAGCAGACGCGCCGTGGCCGGCGCGTCGAGCTGGCGAGCCGTCTTGCTATCCAACCAGGCAACAAGGGAAGCGCCGCGCTTCAGAGCAACCAGACCGACATCTGTAACGGAGTTGGTCGTGAGAGTGATGCCCCACAAATATTTAGGGACAAACGATTCCGCGCGGACTGTCAGATCGAGAGTTGAAGCGGGCAGATGGCACTGCCACGATCCGTCCGGCCCGACAGGGCACGAAACCGACGACCCGTCAGGAATTGCTGGTCCGGGAGTAGCTGGTGGCGACTGGAGGTCGATCTTGAGCGCAGTCGGAACCTGCTGCGTGGTCGGTTCAACGCTGACGCGCCCCCGCACGGACGCAGAGCGCCATACGCGGAGGCGTTGAGCTCCGGTAGCGACCGTAAGATGCTGCCGCGGCATCCAATAGTCGGGCGATACGAGATCGACGTCGATTTCAGTTCCTGCCACTTGCAGTTCCGCGACGCCGTTGGTGATCTGAGCGTGCTGGTCGCGAGCGTCACCAGATCCAGTAACTACGAAAACGCCGTTAGGGTTACAGGCGCCGTCGGTTGCGCATTCCGGCAACAGCTTCATTACGGTCGTGGCGCCCCGTACGTACGCCGGCACAGTGAGCAACGCTGCAGCGATGAGGTTTCGAAAGAGCGCTCGCGGTTGTTTCAATGTCCGCTCCTTAGTTGCGGTTCAGCAACAGGTAACCTGGTAGTAATAACACTGGTTTTCCGTGTCGTCACAGCGGCTAATTGCCCACCTCGGACCAATGACCGAATCGATGTGACAGGTTTCGCTGCCCCACGTGCCGCTGTCGGGCGTCGTGCAAACCAGCACGGTTGTCTGGTTGCTCGAGTCGTATTGACCCTTGCATTGTTCGCATGCGGCGAAGATCTGTGATGCTGTCATGGCGAGGCACAATGCGAAGACTACGACCCATACCGTACGTGTTGACCTTCTCAAGAGTTCTCCATTCTCCACCACGCGGTGGCCGCGAGCGCTCTCTAAGGAGTGACCGGCTCGGCAGAAGTGCGACCGTACAAAATTGGCAACTGCGAGCTGCGCTTGCCGAGGCCGCGATCGCATTACCAACTGATCGGCTCGTCTCTACATCGGATTTAGGTGGTTCGTCCGCCGTCGATGCGGAGTCGTGCGCGACCGGCGGTTTGAGTGAGTACGATTAGCGGCCAAAATATCCGGGACCGAGAACCGTATGCGCGTCGTGCTTTACGAGCGTCGTTCTACCGACGAGGAATTACAGCCTGAGCTTTCCCCTTAAAACTGGTCCAGCCTAAATGTTGAGTTTCGCCGGGTAGACTTCAAGAAAGGAAGGATACCTGGATGAGGAAGAGCCGATTTACCGAGGAGCAGATTATCGGCGCGCTTCGAGAGCACGAGGCTGGCGGGAAGACCAATGAGATCTGCCGCAAACTCGGCGTTACGACGCACACGTTCTACCGCTGGAAAGCGAAGTACGGCGGGATGGAAGTGAGCGAAGCGCGACGGCTGCGAGAGCTCGAGGAAGAAAACCGAAAGCTCAAGCAGATTGTGGCCGAGCAAACGCTCGACATCCGCGCGCTATCCACGCCATGGTTCGCCTCGGTTGTGCCACAAGCTGCGCCAGGACGGGATAGTGATCAATCACAAGAAGCTCGAACGGATCTATCGGGAAGAACGTCTGATGGTGAAACGACGCCGCCGGAAGAATGCGGCGCAAGCACGAGTACCGGCTCCGCTGCCAACGAGACTCCATCAACGCTGGTCGATCGACTTCATGTCGGACGCCACAGCAAACGGCCGGAAGCTGCGTCTGTTCAACGCGGTCGACGACTTCAGCCGCGAGGCCATTGCCATGGACGTCGACACCTCGATCACGGCACTGCTGGTCGCACGCATCCTCGATCGAGTAGCCGCCCAACGAGGTGCCTACCCGAGTGCGATCGTCTGCGACAACGGTCCGGAGTTCGCCAGCCGTGAGCTCGATCGGTGGGCTCACCAACACGGCGTACGACTCGACTTCATCGATCGAGGCAAGCCCGTTCAGAACTGCTTTATCGAGAGCTTCAACGGCCGCGTACGCGACGAATGCCTAAATCTACACTGGTTCGTTGACTTGGCCGATGCTCGTCGCACCGTCGCCGCCTGGATGCGCGAGTACAACGAAGAACGGCGCCACAGCTCTTTAGGAAGGAAGACGCCACATCAGTTTGCAGCGGAGTGGAAAAGCGCTATGGAAACTGCGGAAAACGCACAGAACGCGTTTACCGCAGTTCCCACAGCGCCCACTGCCATCGAATCGATCGAGGATGCGAATAACCCGGCGGAACTGACATTATGACTGGACCAAAGTTGGGGGAAAGCTCAAATCGTGTTCCGCGATATTGTCCTGTGTGACG
>CADDZN010000326.1 GCA_902812375.1 bacterium
AGCCTCCGCCCCGACGGCAGCCGGCATGTGCAGCGGATCGACAGCATGCGTCTCGTCAATGAACATGAACGCATCGTACCGGCGCGGAATGAGAGTAGGAACATAGTTCCCCCACCGCTCCGCGCGCGGGTTGTACACGACACCAATAGCGCGATGATCCCTCATCATCTCGAGCCCAGCGATACCGCCATCGTTGCCGCCATTGAAGACCAGCAGGCCGTCGCCGCCAAGTGCGCGGTGCAACAGATCCTCCCAACTGCCGCTCCGCGCGTCGGGCATGCGCATCCGCTGCATCTGCGCTCCCCATGAGGAGCCGGCGATTACTGTCCCGGACCGCGTTCCGAAGCCGACCAGGACCACGCCATCGTGATCGGTTGGACTCTCACCATGCGCCTCGCGCACGAGCTGTCCCACGTTCACCATGCCTTCCCGCGACATATCCGTGAATCGCGCATCGCCAATGTGAGTGTTGTGCTCCCATACGATCGCCTTCGATGAGGGTCCCTTGTGGTCCATCAGGCGCTCGAGCGTTTCCACCATATGTCTGTCGCGTACGTTCCACGAGGTGGCGCCGCCGCGCACCATGGTTCGATAGTATCGCTCCGCGTTCTTCGCGACGAGGGCGTTTTGTTCCGCGCTGAAATATCCGTCCAGCGCGTCATCCGGATACCGAGGCGCCCTCGCTCGCAGGTCGCGGAGCATCGCGACGACCTCGTCCTCGCACGAGGCGGGCACGAGGACAGTTGCTCTCGCGTAATCCTGGACATCCTCATAGTACGGATCGAAGCAGGCGTAAGCACGCTTCGCGGCGTTCGCGGCGTCCGGATCGACTCGCTCGAGATACTCGACGACCGCCGCCATCGATTCCCACAGCGAGTACACATCGAGTCCGTAGAATCCTACCCGCCTTTCGGGCGGCTGCGTGTCGTTGTGCGCCCGCATCCATTCCGCGAGCTCGACCACTTCGCGGTTGGCCCACATCCATGTAGGCCACCGACTGAACGAGCGAAGTGCATCGTCGGCGGTTGCGTCCGCTCTTGGACTATCCTTGATGTACCTGTTGACGCGGTAGCAATCGGGCCAGTCGCCCTCGACTGCAATGAACGAAAATCCCTTTTCCCTGATAAGCCGTTTCGATATTTCGGCGCGCCAGGTGTAGAACTCTGATGTTCCATGTGTCGCTTCACCAAGAAGGACATATCGTGCGTCGCCAATGAGCTCGAGCAGTGGGTCGAGGTCCCGTCCGCTCTCGAGTGGAAGGGCCGCGGTGCTAAGCTCGGTTACCAGCGACTCGTCGCTGGCCAGTGATTGTGAGTGGCGTCTTGGATCGAGAATCATTTTTTCTTCCTCGGAGTTGAGGAGCGTCCATACATACGCCGGAGCTCGTCCTTTGCCTTCTCCAGGCGCGCGTGTTGCGCCTTCGAGAGGTGGCTTCCGGCGCGGTTCACGTAGAAGGTCAGCATTGACATCGCTGATCGGTACGGATCGCTCTTACGTCGGTGGCTGCGCTCAGCGGAGCGCTTGAGCGAGCGCGCTATGGCCTCGGGATCTCGTTTGGAGAACACACCTCTCTCGAGGTCGAGCGCGTTGCTGTGGCGCGTTACATCCCGCGACCAACGCTTGCTGGCGCGTTTTCGGGTGTGACTTTTACTACTGGGCATATGCTGAACGACTCTGTCTATGGCAAACAGTCTGCACAACGGGCGCCAAAACATCGGGACAGGTTGCGACAGCCGACCGCCGGAAAAAGCCGGCGGACCCGAACATCGAAGATCAGGGTGAACCCTCGTGAACGGAACCAGTCGATGTTTCGTGCCCGGAACTTGCTATGCCAGAACCTTTCATGAGCGCGGCTGACCACGAGCACAAAGATTCCGAGGACGCGGCTGCTGCGTCCGAACTCGGCAGCATCGCCCGCGAGAGCGGTGAGCTCTATCGTCTGCTGGTCGAAAGCGTCCAGGATTACGCCATTCTCGCTCTCGATGTCCACGGCTGCATCCTGAGCTGGAATGAGGGGGCGGAACGACTCAAGGGCTATACCGCCAAGGAGGCGGTAGGAAAGCATTTTTCCATCTTCTATCCGCGAGAGCTCGTCGCCGAAGGATTCCCGGAGTTCGAGCTCCGGACAGCCGCCAACACCGGACGCTTCGAGGATGAGGGTTGGCGCATCCGGAAGGATGGATCGCGGTTCTGGGCCAATGTCGTAATCACCCCACTTCGGGATAAGAGCACCGGCCGGCTGCTCGGCTTCGCAAAGGTCACCCGCGATCTTACCGAACGGCAGGAGGCAGAAGAGGCGCTACGCGAAAGCGAGGAGCGCTTTCGCCTTTTGATCGAGGGCGTGAAGGACTACGCCATCTTCATGCTTGATCCGACAGGTCGCGTCGCAACCTGGAACGAGGGTGCCGAACGCATCAACGGGTATCGCGCGAAGGAGATCATCGGCCAGCACTTCTCGAAGTTCTACCCGCCGGAAGACGTTGCGGCAAACAAACCGCAGCGCGAGCTGGAAATCGCCTCCCGCACTGGCAAATACGAGGAAGAGGGCTGGCGAGTCAGAAAAAACGGCGAGGTCTTCTGGTCGAGCGTACTGATTACGGCTCTGCGCAACAAGGCGGGCGAGCTGGTCGGCTTTGGAAAGGTTACGCGCGACTTGACCGAACGCCGAGCGGCGGAGCAGCGCGCAATCGCCGACGCGCGGAGGGTCGCGGCGGAGGAAGCCGCGCGTCACGAAGCGGAGCTGCGAGAGCAGGAATTGCGCGCCCTGGCTGACCAACTGAAGACGCAGACGAAAGAGCTCGAAGCCCGGACGAGAGAGGCTGATGAAGCGCGTCGACGCGCTGAGGAGTCGCGCGCGCGGGCTGACGAGGCAAATCGCGCGAAAAGTCAGTTTCTGGCGGCAATGTCACACGAGCTGCGCACTCCGCTCAACGCGATCGGTGGCTACACAGAACTGCTCGCGCTTGGGGTTTTCGGCCCGGTAACCCCGCAACAGAAGGAACAGCTCGGGCGAATCAAGCGAAGTCAGGACCATCTGCTCGGCATCATCAACGACATTCTCAACTTCAGCAAGATCGAAGCGGGACAGGTCCACTACGATCTTGGTCCTGTGGCACTCAAGGAAGTCATCGATGCGGTGATCCTCATGATCATGCCGCAAGCGCGCGAGAAGGGTGTCCGCTTCGTAACCGCCTCATGCTCGAAGGACGTAGTCGCGTGGGCAGACCGCTCGAAGGTGGAGCAGATTGTTCTCAATCTGGTCTCTAACGCCGTGAAATTTACAAGCTCCGGCGGCACGATTACCATGTCTTGTGACACGCGCGATAACCTGAACGTCTTGATCATCATTCGCGACACAGGGCAGGGAATTCCTCCGGATAAGCTCGAGGCCGTCTTCGAGCCATTCGTTCAAGTAGGGCGTACGCTTATCAGCATGCGTGAAGGTGCGGGACTCGGCCTTGCGATCAGTCGCGATCTCGCCCGAGCGATGGGCGGCGACATCACTGTAAAGAGCACGGTGAATGTGGGCTCCGAGTTCGTTCTGAGTCTACCGCGCAATCAAAACTCTACGTAATCGACGACGGCGACACCAGACGAAGTGCGTGAAACGAGTCTCCATCGTGCGCCGAGGGCGTGGCTCCCGCTCGTCTTCGTCGTGATTGCGCTTATTTTGCTCTTCGCGACGCCAGTTTTTGTCGGTCACCGCGTGCAGGATGTCCGGAACAATCAATCCGATGTCGCGGACGAGGCTCGAGTAGTTGTAAACGATTTCGAGGCTGCCTTTGCCACCGAGCTCATCGCGCTCCGCTCTCGCGGCAAAGCCGCGTCGGCCGACAG
>CADDZN010000327.1 GCA_902812375.1 bacterium
CATCCTGAAGTGCGTCGCCATCGGTTCGGACGTACGACTCGTCGTCGGGGACTGCTCGGAGTTCAGCCATGGCGGCGGACAGGGCAAGTTCCTTTCCAGTCCAGCGGTTGCGTTAAATTCGGTGCAACCCAATCGACACTGTGAGTTTCTCCTTTCGGCTCGAGCACACCGCCGGCGCGGCACGGGCCGGCGTTTTCGTCACGCCCCATGGCGAGGTCGAGACGCCCGCTTTCATGCCGGTGGGCACTCTTGCGACGGTCAAGACGCTCGACCCGGATGATCTGGTCGAGATGGGCGCGACGATGATTCTGTCTAACGCCTATCATCTGCACCTCCGGCCCGGCGACGACGTAGTTCGGGAGATGGGCGGGCTGCACCGGTTCATGCGCTGGGACCGACCCATTCTTACCGACTCTGGCGGATTTCAGGTTTTCTCCCTGGCGCAGCTTCGCGTCATTACTGAGGAAGGCGTCGAATTCCAGTCCCACCTCGACGGATCGCGCCGATTCTTCACGCCCGAGCTCGTCATGCAGATCGAGCGCAACCTGGGCGCCGATGTCACCATGCAGTTCGACCATGTGATTCCCGGACAATCCGACGCGACCTCGGCGCGCGATGCGAGCGAGCGAAGCATCCGCTGGCTGGCGCGATGCCTCGCCGAAGTCCGGAGATTGGAAAGCGGTCAGCCGCTTGACGAGGAAACTCCGCGCGAAGAATTCCCGAGCGCCAATCCACGAAACGCGCAGGCGCTGTTTCCAATCGTTCAGGGCGGGATTCACGCCGATCTGCGTCGCGAGGCCGCCGTCGCAATCAAGGGGATGAACGACTGGCCCGGCTTCGGCATCGGTGGGCTATCGGTCGGCGAGGCAAAGCCCGCCATGTACGAGATGCTAGACGTGGTCGACGATGCACTCCCCAAGACGCATCCGCGCTACCTGATGGGCGTCGGATTTCCTGAGGATATCATCGAAGGCATCCGCCGTGGCGTCGATCTCTTCGATTGCGTGGCACCAACTCGAATAGGACGGAACGGCGCAGTCTTCACCCGCGATGGCCGACTGAATATCAAGCGCGCGGAATTCCGCACCGACCCGCGCCCACTCGACCCTGAGTGCGATTGCTCCGCGTGCGGACGCTTCAGCAGGGCATACATCAGGCACCTTTTCGTGTCCGACGAGCTTCTCGGACTCCGCCTCCTCTCCCTGCACAATGTACATTTCCTCCTGTCGCTGGCCCGGCAGGCGCGGATTGCGATTCAGAGCAGCGAGCTGGACTCGTGGTCGCGCGACTGGCTCGCGCGATATCGGTCAGCTCCGGCACTCGCGATCTGAAACTGTTTCGCTCTCTCTTTCGATTTTCATAAATGGCAAGCAATCCAATACTCGGCTCCATTTTCATGTACGGAGCCATCTTCGCGATCTTTTACTTCGTTCTCATTCGGCCGCAGTCCACCCAGAGAAAGAAGCACGACGAGATGGTGCGCACCCTCAAGAAGGGCGACGAAATAGTTACGACTGGCGGCCTCGTCGGTGAAGTGATCTTTATCAAGGAAAAAGGCGGCGAGGACAAGACGAACGGCATGGAAGACCGCGTGACGATCAAGTCAGGCGACACGCGCGTCGTCATCGAGCGCGGACGCATTGCGCGCATCAACAGGCCAGTTTCCGCCTCCAACGTCGCGGCTGGGTGAGCATCCTCGACATCCGGGTCCTGGGCGACCCGGTCCTTCGCAAACCGACGAAGCCCGTCGCAACTATCACCGACGAGCTTCGGAAGCTGATCGCCGACATGTTCGAGACGATGTACGCGGCCGAGGGCATTGGACTCGCCGCGCCGCAGGTGGGGAGAACGGAGCGCATCACAGTCGTCGACGTCGAGGGAAAGAAATACGCGCTCATCAATCCGCAGATCCTCGAGACCAGCGGTTCCATCGACAAAGCCGAGGAGGGATGTCTTTCGATTCCGGACATCTACGGCGACGTGGAACGACCGAGCGAAGTGACGGTCCGCGCGCTCGACGAAAACGGAAACGAGTACGAGCTCACCGCGAACGAGCTCCTCGGCCGCTGCATCCAGCACGAGGTCGATCATCTCGACGGTCGGCTCTTTATCGACTACCTGAGCCCGCTCAAGCGCAAGGCGGTGCTGTCCAAGTGGGAGAAATCGAAGGAGGAGTATCCCGGCTACATCCGTAAGGTGCGCACCGAGGAAAGGGGCGAGCATCACCACGAAAATGAAACGGAGATGTAGTGCGTGTCATTTTCTGGGGCACGCCAGAGTTCGCCGCGCCGTCGCTGCGTGCGCTGATTGGCGAAGGATTCGAAGTAGCAGGCGTAGTCACCCAGCCAGACAAGCCGCAGGGACGCTCGCGTGAGATAATTTCGTCACCCGTCAAAAAGATCGCCCTCGAGGAGGAAATTCCGGTCTTCCAGCCAAAAACCGCGCGCGATCCCGAGCTGATCGACAGGCTCCGAGCTATCAAACCGGACATCTCGATCGTCGTAGCGTATGGACACATCCTTCCACAGACGATCATCGACTTGCCGGCCAAGGGCACTCTCAACGTGCACGCTTCGCTCTTGCCACTGCTCAGAGGAGCCGCACCGATTCAGGCCGCGATTCGGCAGGGATTTAACGAGACGGGTGTCACGATAATGCGAGTGGTGCGGGCGCTCGATGCCGGACCGATTCTCCTCCAGGCCTCGACGCAAATCTTCGAGGACGAGACTTATGGGGAGTTGAGAGAGCGGCTCTCCGAGCTCGGTGCGCTCTCGCTCATCGAGGCGCTTGCCCTGATCTCCATTGGAGAAGCGACTGAGACACCACAGGATGATTCACGGGCGACCTTCGCGCCAAAGGTCACCCGTGAAACGACGCGCATCGACTGGAATCGGAGCGCACTCGAGATTTCACGGCTGATCCGGGCATCGGACCCTGCCCCAGGAGCGTTCACGACGACCCCCAGGGGCGAGGTGAAAATGTTCGGCCCGAAGGTTCTCGACGGCCTCTCTGGCAAGCCGGGCGAAGTTCTGAAGACCACGGGCGAGCTGATCGTTGCGTGCGGCGCCGACGCGGTGCGAATCGCCGAGGTGCAGCCAGCGGGCAAACACCGGATGACGTCGCACGATTGGGTGCGCGGTCGCGGCACCACCTGCGGCGAGAGATACGGCGTGTGACCGCGGTTCCTTCGACGGTGCCAGCGAGCGATCTGCCGTGCGTCCATGCGGTCACCAACGACGAGATCATGCTCCGGCCAGGGTTTTTGAGGAAAGCGATGGCCGTGATGCGCGTTTTAGGAGATAAGGGCGCGATTCACGTTAGGTCCCAGCTCCTCGACTCCCCTACTCTGTATTCCATCACGCTCGCCCTTCTGGAGTTGCACGAGCAGACGCGGTGCTGGTGCATCGTGAACGACCGGGTGGATATAGCGCTGGCCTGCGGAGTACAAGGAGTTCAGTTGACGCACAAATCGATTGCGGTGCCTGACGTTCAGCGAATCGCCCCAGCGCTCCGGATTGGCGCGAGCGTACATTCGCCCGACGAGGCGAAGGATGCGGAAGAGGCGGGCGCGGACTGGTGCGTAGCGGGTCACGTTTTCGAGACTCCTTCCCATCCCGGACTTCCGCGACAGGAAAGCAATTTCATCAGCGACGTCGTCGCGGTGGTGAGCGTCCCCGTGATCGCCATCGGCGGGATAAGACCGGAGCACGTGCGGTCGTTGGTCCATCGCGGAGCCTATGGGGTCGCGGCGATTCGCGGAATCTGGAACGATGAGAATTCCGAACTAGCTGCAAGCCGCTATCTTTCACAGGTATGATGGGAACCGATG
>CADDZN010000328.1 GCA_902812375.1 bacterium
GGACGGAAACTCTCTCGAAGGCCGCGCTGAGATCATCGTCGGCAAACAGCGCAATGGTCCTACCGGGTTCGTGAATCTCTACTTCAACAAGACCTACACCCGCTTCGAGAATCTCTCTCCGCGCCTAGCGACCCAGTGAGTCCGAAAGCAAAAACAGTATACCGTTGCACGAATTGCGGCGCCGACCACCCGAAGTGGGCGGGCCGCTGCGATGTCTGCGGCGAGTGGAACTCGCTTGTCGAGGAGATGGCGGTGCGTGCCGCATCGACCACCGCATCAGGACGTCGCGCCGCCGGGCACAAGTCGATGGCGGAAGGAGGAAGCGTTGCGCCAACGCCTCGTCTCCGTGATGTAAAGAGCTCCCAGGGTCGTCGCCTCCAAACTGGAATCAAGGAATTCGATTTCGTCCTGGGTGGTGGAATCGTGCCAGGGTCGATGGTGCTCGTTGGAGGAGAGCCCGGCATCGGCAAGTCTACGTTGCTCCTTCAGGTCGCCGGAAAGCTGGAGGAGCTCGGACACTCCACGCTCTATGTGTCCGGGGAAGAATCCGCGCTTCAGGTGAAACTGCGCGCGGAACGGCTGCATGGCTCCGCCGAGAACGTGTCTCTGCTCAACGAGACGCTGCTGGAAACGATTATAGCGACTGCCGCCTCCCAGGAACTGGACGCTATTGTCGTCGATTCCATCCAGACGATTTTCACGAGTGATCTTGAAGGCGCGCCGGGGAACGTGGGGCAGGTGAGAGAGTGCGCCGCGCGCTTGATGAGATTCGCCAAGGAAACCGAAACGACCGTCTTCGCTGTCGGCCACGTCACGAAAGGCGGCGGAATCGCCGGCCCCAAAACCCTCGAGCACATCGTCGACACGGTGCTTTACTTCGAGGGCGAGGGAATGCTCGAGCACCGCATTTTGCGCGCGACCAAAAATCGTTTTGGCAGCGTGGATGAGATCGGCGTTTTTCGAATGACTGAAGAAGGGTTGATCGCCGTCGAGAATCCTTCGGAGCTCTTCCTCGGTGACCGCCTCAACAATTCCTCGGGAAGCGCGGTGACGGCGCTACTGGAGGGGTCGCGGCCGGTGCTCATCGAGATTCAGGGATTGGCGGCAAAGGCGGGCTACGGAACTCCACAGCGCGTGAGCACTGGCTACGACGGACGGCGGCTCGCACTGCTCCTCGCTGTCCTCGACAAGCGCGCCGGGTTGTCTTTCTCGCAGCTCGATGTTTTTCTGAACGTAGTGGGAGGAGTGCGTATGCAGGAGCCGGCGGGTGATCTTGCTGTTGCTAGTGCGCTCGCATCGAGTGTCTATGACAAACCAGTGACGAGCTCCGCGATATTCCTCGGAGAGGTTGGACTCGGTGGTGAGATTCGCCCCGTGTCACAGGCAGAGCGGCGCCTTGGCGAGGCAGCGAAAATGGGAATGACAGTCGCATACATGTCCGAGCGGGGGATTCCGAAGCGGCCCGCGCGTGGTCTCGAGATCGTCGGCGTACGAACCGTGTCTGATCTCTTTCGCAACCTCTTCTCCGCCTGATGCACCGGGATGTCGGCGTAATAATCGTCGCCGCCGGCAGTGGCTCGCGCACCGGATCGAAAGAGTTGAAGCAATTCAGATGGGTCGCCGGAAAACCGATGCTGCTCCACAGCATTCAGACTTTCCAGGCGCGACCGGACGTGGCCATGGTAGTCTGCGTGTTGCCACGCGAGTACGTCGGAGATCCACCTCCCTGGATATTCCAGAGCGATTCCGATCGACTGCTTCTTTCCGTTGGTGGCAGACATCGGAGCGAATCAGTCGCGAATGGACTCGAAGATCTGCCGACCGAGTGCGAGATCGTCGTCATCCACGACGCTGCCCGGCCACTTGTGAACAGTGAGACAATTGGCCGCGTCATCGAAGAGGCGCGAAAGGGAAATGGCGCCGTTGCGGCGTTGCCCGTGATGGACACCTTGAAGCGCGTCGACTCGACCGGCAAGATCGTGGTGACAGTTGACCGGTTCGGCCTCTGGCGGGCGCAGACTCCTCAGGCGTTCCCGCGCCGAGTGATCGAACGCGCGCACCGCGAGGCGCGTGAAGCGGACCGCATCGCCACTGACGATGCGGCTCTGTGCGAGCAAATCGGACTACCGGTAGTCGTCGTGCGGGGCAGTGAGCGCGCGCACAAAATCACCGAGGAGAATGATTTCGCGTTGGTGGAGGCGCTGAGTATCTTCCGCGAATGAAACCGCAGTCCATGGTCGTTCCCTTCTGGTCGCCGCGGGAAGTCGAGGCCGCGATCAACGGAACGCTCGCGCACCTTGCCGCGGGGAAAGTTCTCGCGTATCCGACGGAAACGGTGTATGGATTTGGTGGCGCTGTTGATGAACGGTCAGTTCAGCAGCTCGTTAACCTGAAAGGTCGCCCAGTGGGCAAACCATTTCTTCTTCTCGTAGCGGCGAGCGAGATGATAACGCGGCTCGGACTTCATCTCACGGGCTACGCATCGATGTTTGCGGCGCGGTTCTGGCCCGGACCTCTAACTCTCGTGCTTCCCGGTGGAGAGAAGCGGGTCCCGGATAGATTGCGCGGACCAGAAGGCGGTGTGGCAGTGCGGTGGACTCCCCACCGCTCTCTGGCGAGACTCATTCTGGCTCACGGCGACCCGATCACATCGACGAGTGCCAACAGACCCGGAGTTCCTCCAGCAAGCTCGGCCGACGAGATCGTAGCGCAATGGGGCGACGCTATCGCGCGTGGAACTCTGCGAGTGCTCGACGGAGGCAGACTCGAGGAATCGGAGCCGTCGACGGTCGTGGACTGCACGGGTCGACTTCCGAGAGTGATCCGGCCGGGCGCCATTCGCGCGGCGCAATTGCGCGAGAGCGTTCCTGATCTGGTCGGCGACGCCTGAGATGAATCTGCTTTTCGTCTGCAGTGGAAATACCTGCCGGAGTCCGCTCGCCGAAGCGCTCGCCCGAAAAATCGCCGAGCGCCGGGGCGTGGAGGATGTGGATGTCGCGAGCGCCGGGACCAACGCCATCGACGGAGTGCCGGCAACCGACGAAGCGCTGCTGGTCGGCATGGAGCGGGGCCTCGACCTCACAACCCATCGCTCGCGCCAGCTCACGCCCGCAATCGTCTCAGAGGCGGATCTTATCTTCGTGATGACGCCGGGACACCTCGAGCAGGTAAAGCAGATGGGCGGGCGTGGCAAAGTCCACGTGATCGACGAATACGCGTCTGGCGCATCGGACAAGGGTATCAGCGACCCATACGGTGGCGATCTCGACGCGTATCGTGAAACCGCTGACGCACTCGAGGAACAGCTCGAGAGAGTCTTCGACCGGCTCCAGAGCTGACCGCATGAGGACGCCCGCCGAGCGTCCCGGCAGACTGGTGCTGCTTGGCCATCCAGTAAGTCAATCGCTCTCGCCGATTTTCCAGAACGCCGCACTCAAGGCAGCCGGAATCCCTCTCGAGTACGCGGCGCTCGACGTCAGTCCGACCGAGCTTCGTCGCACGCTCCGCGAGCTCAGAGCGGTGAACGGCGCGGGCAACGTCACCATTCCGCACAAAGTCGCTGTCTACAACGAATGCGACGCCGTGACCGCGCTGGTGGAGCAGGTGGGCGCCGTAAACACATTCTGGTTCGAGGAAGGAAAACTGCACGGCGACAACACCGACGTTGGGGGCTTCGATGCCGCCGCCCGTGCGCTTCTCGGCGGCGAGCCCACGAGCTCGCGCGTCGTAATCCTCGGTGCGGGCGGTGCTGCCGCCGCCGTACTGGCAGCGATATCCGAATGGCCCAACGCCCAAGCGGCCGTCGTTTCGCGAAACGTCGAGCG
>CADDZN010000329.1 GCA_902812375.1 bacterium
GTAGCGATGTCACAACCACACCGACGTCGACTGATACTAGTACGACCGATACTAGCGATGTCACAACCACACCGACGTCGACTGATACTAGTACGACCGATACTAGCGATGTCACAACCACACCGACGTCGACTGATACCGGCTATTTCAAAGACCAGATCGAGGTCAGTGACACCCGCAAACTTGATACATTCCAGCTGTCAACATGTGACGATGCGATCGCAGTCATCGATGCCTTCCGTGCGTCATGCGAGACAAGCCCGTGGAAATCCCTCGACCGTTCGCAGGTTGCTGATCGCCTCGAAGAGATAATTCGGGACCCTCGCTCGATACGGCAGGGCTCTTTGAACCTGTGCGGACCGGCGGCGTTCTTCGTGGTCCTTACCTCGCGACATCCCGTTGCTGTCGCAAATGCCGCGACGACGCTCTTTGACAAGGGTGCGGCGGATCTCGGTGGCCTTCATCTCGCGCCCACGAGCGACTTAGTGACAGCCAACTACGCTAGTATGGTACCAAAGATGACAAACGGTGTCACAACGCAAGCGGAGTGGATGCTTTTAGGCGCACTCCGGAACACGACGAACGTCTTCTGGCAACCAAATTGGCGCGGAGATCCTAGCCAAGAACTCGCAGGGATGACGCGCCCGGAAGAACTCGCTTCGTGGTTCAAATCGACGGGCTTCTTCACGCGGGTAAAAGATGGTGGGCGGTGGGCAACCAATCCCGGAATCCCGAACGCAGAGAGTCTGCCAACCTATCAAGGCTACGACAATTGCATTCTAGTGAACACGAATTTGTTGGCTGCTGCTCAGAGGGCTACGCAGTCGAGCGATCCGGGTGAACGGCCAAAGCTTACCCCGGCCGGGATTGATTCCGAAGATGGATCGTTTCTACTGAATATGTTCCCAAACCATTGGGTGGTACTGTTAAACGAAGTTGGTGGTGGTCTCTACGCGGACAATAATGGTGGATATTACGTCACGTTGAGCATTTGGAGTTGGGGTCAAGCGTACCTAGACTTATGGGTGTCGACCAAAGACTTTGTCGACAACTATTATGGTGCCGCCACGACGTTTGTTCAATCACCGTAGGGGCGCGAGGCGCTGCGTCGTGTTGCGATCGGGCGGGTATCTTCCCGAATCCTTGGAAGGTGATGGTAATCTCAAGACGGTCCCCATTCTCATCCATCCTTCGGGCATTCCCCCGGTTCAAGGATGGTGACCGCTGCATTCCGCAACGTCCGCTTTCCACCCAAAGCTGCCACTACTAACAAGTCTCGCCCGGAGCAGGGCAGACGACTTAGGGCGACTACTGGCAACGTCGGGAGGTCGACTTTTTCGCCTGTTTGCAGAGCGAGGTCACAGCTGCTTTGAGGTGCTCGGCAAATCATCGTTGAGAACGCGGAATGGCGGCAACGGTCAGGCCGCTGATCCGTTCTCTCAACCGTAGATCGGAGCTTAGGGGCCCTTGACAGCAACGGCAGCCTGAGCCGTGTCCAGGATCTGCTTTCCAACCAAAGCGCCGCGACAGCTTTATAGCTGACATTTGCTCAGGCTGCGAGGCTCCTACTGTATGACGGAGGACAGGGCTTATGAAGTACGTGGTCGTTTGGGCATTGCTTGTTGGCGCAAGCTCAGCATCGTTGGCCGCGGCGGTTCCTGCCGAAATCGCTCGTCAGCTTCCCCGCGGCTATTCCGTGATCAACTCGGCTCCAGCTACCGTAGGCCGTCGGAAATTCTATTTGGTCGCACTCCGCTCACGGGAAGAGCAAGATAGTAGAAGCTACCTCGGAAATCCCGGCCGAGCACTGGCACGCCCTCTGATAATCTACGAACGCACTCCACGAGTTGTGACGCAGGTCGGACGGAACGACTACGTAATTGATCGGGCGGGTGACGCCGGCTTGGCCGGGAATGGCTGTGATCCGTTCGGGGATCGGAAGATCGCGGTCAAAGGGTCTTACTTCACGGTCGAAAATGGGATCTCCTGTGGCGCTCATTGGACGGACTACGTAACTTTCCGGTTCGATCCGCGCCTCGGTTACGTGTTCGATAATTCGCGATTTGAATCGCGCAAGCTCAATCCCAGCGACGCGTCAAAGTCGAAAGCTCTGATCTCCGACGCTCCACACATAAGGCGAGGGTCAGCGCTTCGCCCTGTGCCGTTCGCGAAATGGCGACCTCGCTAGCGCGAGCTTTCCACCCAAAGCTGCCGTTACCGTCGTGACTGCAGGCCTCGGAGTTCAGAAGAGTCCGACCACAATGCGACACACGACAGTCTGCTGCAGCGACGGGGTGCACATGGCGCGCACTTGCCTGCTGGTACGAGCACTGGCCGCAGGTCTACAAAACGCGCTGAGCTGTGCGGGGGTGCACTCGTTTACAGGCCTCCCTCTCTCAGCCCGTCTCTCCCGCGCGCTCCTGGGTGGGGAGGCGAACTCAGGGGGCTAGCGGGTGTCGCCGCCAGTTCGTGTATCGCCGCCGGTGCGGGTGTCGCCACCAGTACGGGTGTCGCCTCCGGTGCGGGTATCGCCACCAGTACGGGTGTCGCCTCCGGTGCGAGTGTCGCCCCCCGTTCGTTTGGTCCCGCCCTTCGTGCTCTTGCTGTTCTTCGCCATCGCAGTCCTCCTTGCTTGACACAAAAAACTAGGTCAGCCCCATACTGTTTAACAACTGCACGAAACGGGGTTCGCGCCGCAAGGCGCCCAGCATCGGGTCAGTTGGCAGGTACAAGAGTCCAGAGTCCCCAACCGCTCGGGCCTTTTCAAGGTCCGCCAGTGCTCCGGAGGTGTCTCCCCACTGGGCGGCTATCTGCGCTTGTTGATACATTGCACTATCCGCGAGTGTGGCGACGAGCTGAGCACGGGCATGCTCTGAACCAGCCTGATCACCAAGTCGCCGTCCGACAATCGCCAGACCCGCTAGTCTGAACGACTGGTTCGGCTCAACTTCGTACGCCGCGCGTGCATCGCGAAAATGCCCGGTCTCAAACAAAGCATTCCCGATCATAGCGTGGGCGTTGGAAATTTTTGCATTTAGCGACAGCGCATGTTGAGCCGCCGGTATGACGTCATCGTAACTCCGCGCCGCATAAGCGACCGACGCCGCTGCGCGCCAGGCCCGCGCGTTGAGCGGATCGAGATCGATTGCTCGATGCACAGCGTCGCTGGCAGCGGCGGCCACTCCGGCCTTTGACGCATAGAGCGCGTACAGGAGGAGAGTGTCGCCGTCACCGGCACCGAGTGCCGCTGCACGCTCGAACGAGCTTCTCGCGTCACGGAAGTTCAATCGGCCACTGAAAATGGCGAAAGCCAGCGCGAGATGGGCCGCAGCTAACTTGGGCGCGAGAAAGACTGCGCGGTGAGCCGCCGTGATCGCCTCGTCATACAGGCCCTTCAGCTGATCGGCGCTCGCGTATTGAGTGGCAATCCCCGCGAGCGACCGGGATCGAGCGGCGTGCGCCGCGGCATAGCTTTCGTCGAGCGCGATTGCTGCTTCGAACTGCGCCAGCGCCGAACGGTCAGTCGCCTCTCCCTCGTCGGCGTTGAATAGCGCGCGGCCACGCAGAAATGCGTCATAAGCTTCGCTGCTTGTGGTGCCGCCCGGAAGATCCTTCGGTTGGGCAACGCGCACAGCCAATGCTTCGGCGGCAGTCTCTGCAATTTCGCTTTGTAAGACGAAGATGTCAGCGAACTTGCGTTCGAAGCTTTGCGACCACCGGGTGAAGCCCGTCTCTGCGTCGACAAGCTCGACTGCAATCCGGACGACGTCCCCCGCCTCGCGGACGCTGCCTTCCAGCAAGTAGGCGACGTTGAGC
>CADDZN010000330.1 GCA_902812375.1 bacterium
GCTCTTTTTGCCCGGTGAAAAGCTGCGTGCGCGCCCGCTCACGGAGAACATCAATCGTGACCAGCTCGTCGAGCTCGGGCTGCATTACCTGCGCGAAGCCGATGCTGTCGCTGGCCCGGCCTCGGAAGAGGCGACGGCGTGAGGCTCAATAGTCTCAGTCTCACAAACTTCCGCCAGCATGCTCGGACCCACATAAAGTTCGAGACAGGCCTCACCGGCATCATCGGACCGAATGGCGCCGGCAAGACGACGATTCTCGAGGCGATCGCGTGGGCGCTGTACGGAAATCCCGCGATCCGCGGCAACCGCGATTCAATTCGGTTCACGGGCGCGGGCGCACGAGCCCCGGTCGAAGTACAGCTTGATTTCGAGCTGGGCTCGCATCGCTACCGCGTCGTCCGCTCGCTCACCGGCGCGGAGCTTTATCTCGACGGTGCCGAGACGCCGATCGCGAACTCGATATCGGGAGTGTCGGATTTATTGCAGCGGCGTCTCGGGATGTCGCTTACGGAGTTCTTCCACACGTATTTCACCGGGCAAAAAGAGCTGAGCGTGATGGCGGCGATGACGCCTGCCAAACGTGGACAATTTCTCTCCCGCGTTCTCGGGTACGAGAAGCTCCGCATAGCACAGGATCTCACCCGGGAGAAACGGAACCGCGTTCGCGCATCGATCGAGGGTATGCAGCGAGGGATGGCCGATCCCGAAGCGGTGTTGCGCGCGCTCGCGGAGGCGTCGTCGCGAAGGGAAGAAGCAGAGGCGCGTGCGCAGCAGGCCGCACATAGAGGAGCGGTTCGTCATCGGGAGATGATGGCGCTCGAGCCGCGCTGGGAGATGGTGCAGAGGAAGCGAGAGCAGGCCGCGCAACTGCTCACGCAGATCAATGTCAGCGAAGAAAAGGAAGCCGCACTCCATCGCGACGCAGAGCGCATTTCGCGCGAGCTCGAGGGCGTCGAGTCGGCGCGGGCAGAGCTCGATGCGCTGAGAGTGGCCATAGCGCCGCTCTTCGGGTTGAACGCCGAGCTGCAGGTTCTGAACACGCTTTATCGCGAGGAAGGACGCCGCAAGACGCTGCTCGAGGCGGAGACCGCACTACGGGAGGAGATCGCGCGTCTCGAGGAGCGTCACTCGAAGATCGAGCGCGCGCCGGCGCTCGAGGAAGAGGCGACGCTGGAGCTGGAAAAAAAGCGAGCCGAGCTGGAGAACGCGCAGGGGTTGCTCGAAGCGAAGCGAACCGAATGGGTGCGTGATCGACAGGAGGCCCAGACCAAGCGGGAGGCGCTTCGCGCTCAATTCGCGGAGCTCAAACAGCAGCGTGACCGACTCGTCGCGGTTGGCGAGGAGGGTGAGTGCCCAACCTGCAGCCGTCCACTTGGCGGAAGTCTGCACACCGTTGTGGAGCATCTCGACGAGATGCTCGAGACGGTGAACGTCGACGGCAACTATTACAAGGCTCGGGTCGAGCAGCTCGAAGAGATGCCTCAGGATGTCCGCAACCTGGACGAGAGGCGCCGCGCACTCTCACAGGAAGTCGGGACGCTCGAGCGGAAACTGGCCAAGGTGCAGCTCGCCATGCAGGAATTGGGGAGCATCGTTCGCGAGATTGCCGCGAAGCAGCAGCGGATGGTGCGGATCCAGCGCGATCTGTCGCAGATCCCCAAGGGTTACGACCCCGAGCGGCATGAGATTGTGATCGCCGAAGTTCAGCGGCTTACGCCGATGGAGGCAGAGGCAGCGCGGTTTCAGGCGATGCTGGAGCGGGAGCCGCAGCTAAGGCTGGAGCAAACGCGCATCGCACAGGAAATCATGCGAGTTCAGTCCAATCTTGGCACACTCCGAACTCGGCGCGCTCAGATCGCGTTTGCGGAAAAGGAATTCGACGAGATCAAGGTGGAGTATGATCGAGTGCGCGGCGAGCTCCAGGAAGCGAAAGTTGCGGCGGCGCGCGCGCAGGAACAGGTATCGAGCGCGGGCGTTGCTCTCGCAGCGGCGCAGCAGGCGGCCGAGGATTTGAAGAAGAAAGTGGCCGAGCTGGAAACGCTGCAGGACGAGCGGCGGCTGCACGACGAGCTCGATCGCGCGTTTTCGGATTTGCGGACGGAGCTGAACTTTCAACTTCGGCCAGAGCTGTCCGAGTTGGCGAGCGCGTTTCTGAGCGAGCTGACGGATGCGCGGTATACGGAGCTCGAGCTGGACGATCAATACAACATCGTGATTCTCGAAGATGGCGTACCAAAACCAGTTCTCTCGGGGGGAGAAGAGGATCTTGCGAACCTTGTGCTGCGCCTCGCGATCTCGCAGATGATCGCCGAGCGTGCGGGGCAGAGCTTCTCGCTGCTCATTCTCGACGAGGTGTTCGGTTCGCTCGACGAAGCGAGGCGCTTCAACGTCGTCGAGCTGTTGCGCGGGCTGCAGGACCGGTTCGAGCAGGTGATTCTGATTACGCACATCGAGCCGGTGCGCGAGGGTCTGGATCGGGTGATCACGGTGTCGTACGACGCGGACAACGGTTCGTCGATAGTGACGCAGGGCGAGAGTGACGAGATTCCGACGATGGACGACGTAACCGCGCGCGGTGGTGAACGTCCCGCGCAAAGCCGACGCACGCAGCAGGAAGATTTCATCGAGAGCGCGGAAGCGGGCGCGGGGGCGGGGGGCTGATGGCGTTCGCGCGCAATTGGCGGCACGCGTGGATATCGGAGACGCCGGAGACGGTGAACCCGCGCGAAATCCCCGCCCTCAACGCGGTGTTCAGTGAAGCCTTTACGGAGCGCTACCGAAAGGACGGCATGGTCGGAGTGCGGGTGCCGTACCTCAATCCCGCGGTGTGGAAGTTTGCGATCGCGGACGCCGAGGACGGGGCAATGATCTGGAGGAACGCGCGCGACGGGATCGCGGCGTTCAACATGGTGCATCGCTCGGGCGTCGAGGGGTGGATGGGTCCGCTAGCTGTGCATCCGGATCACCAGGGGCAGGGCATCGGAAAGATGATCGTCTCCTCGGGGGTTGAATGGTTAAAAAGCAAGGGTGCGAAGGTGATCGGGCTCGAGACCATGCCGCGGACGATGGACAACGTCGGGTTTTATTCATCGCTGGGATTCACGCCGGGGCATCTCACTGTCACTTTGACGTTGGAGGCGGCGCGTAGCGGAGTACAATCGACGCTGATGTCGTCGCTCAATCCCCACGAGCGAGAGTTGGCGCTTCGGCAATGTCGGCAGGCGCTGGATCAACTTGCTCCTGGCTACGATTACACTCGGGAAATCGTGCTGACCGCGCAGCACGAGCTCGGAGATACGCTCTTCGTGCGGAAGGGAAACGACGTCGTGTCGTACGCGATCTGTCACGTGGTGCCGCTGGTGGAGGGTCGGGCGACGGAAGAGATTCGGGTGTTGAAGATGGTGGCGCGGAGCGAAGTCGACTTCGATCATCTGGTGACGCAACTGTGCGCGCACGCGCGGGTGAAGGGCGGGCGCAGAGTGGCGATCAGGGTGCAGGGGCAGTACGGGGATGTGTATCGGAAGCTGATGGCGAGGGGTGCGCGGGTGCGATGGACCGATCTTCGGATGTCGGTGCATGAGTATCCTGAAGTCAGGCCGCGCGGGGATGGGATCGTGTTCTCCAACTGGGAGATATGATTGACTGGCATCTCGATACTCAAGGCTTTTAACTGCAACTGAACGGGCGAGAGCTCCAAGTCGGTTAGATGTCAGTTTGTCAGGGTACGACGTCGGGACTCTACTATTGGCATTCGTAGCACACGCAGTTGCTACAGCGCCAGAGGGGTAAGTCCGGGAGT
>CADDZN010000331.1 GCA_902812375.1 bacterium
GATGAGCTCGTTGAGGACGCTTCGTGCCAACGCGGCCTGCTGCGCCGAATCGGTGGGAATCTTCATGCCCTGCGCGCGCCGCTGATTTATTGCGGTGAGCACATCGGTCCAGAGGAGAGGTTGATCGCCAACAATCGCGACCACTCGATCGATGGGCAGCGCGGCCGGAACATTCTGGGTAGCGACAGCCGGCGTCTGAGCCGCAAGCACCGCGGGGAGCAGTGCTACTGCCGTCAGGAAATATTTGATCATTCCTGATGGTACACCGGCAGGAATCCGTGGTTCGCTCACTTCTTCCCACTCGGTTTGGTTGACGACGCAGTCGGCGGGATCGCCGGGTTTATGGGAACAGCGGTCTGCGGCTGAGCCGCCGCGCGGGCGGAATCGGCCGAGTTTCGAATCTTTGACGCCTGCTCCACAGCGCGCTCGAATCCAGCGTCGTTGAAGGAGTACGAGTATTTCTCGCGTACCACGTTCGCGACCGGGGTTGGAACGGCTACGAAGGGCGCGATCTGCTGCACCATTCGGGTGAAGTAGTCGTCAATGCGCCGCGCCGCGAGTTTTTCGCGATCACCTTCGCTCTTCGCGCTATCCCGGAGCGATGCTGGAGAAACTCCGAGCTGACTCCACGCCTGGTTCACGGCGTTCAGGAAGCTCTCATGCATCTGCTTGATCTCGGCGGGATCCACCTGGATGTGGGCGCTGTCGGCCTGCTTCAGCACGAGCTCGTTGTTGACGAAGCGGCGAACCATCGAGACGATGAGCGAATCGGGGGCCTGCTTGATCTGATCCAGAATGCGGGCATTTGGCGGCATGGTCTCGAGCCAGCCGACGAGTCGGGCGGCCGTGAACTTTCCAGCCGTCGAAGTCGCAAGCACTGTGTTGTCGTTGCGGTGGGCGTCCGGGTCGGCACCGATCGCTCGCACGGTCGCGACCGCGTCTTTCTTGACGTCGATCTTGCCGGCAGCTTCGACGCGCGCGAGATAGGTGCTCTCAGCCACGGCAATGCTGCGACCCTTCGAGGCATTCAGAAGCTGCGGTTTCACCTGATCGTAGGTGGGCCGCATGATGATGTGGTAACCGTACTGGGTTTGAATCACCGGCGAAATCTGTCCCGGTGCGAGCGCCTTGAGCGCGTTCTCGAACTCGGGGACCATCGTTCCCTTCGGGAAGATTCCAAGAGAGCCGCCTTGCTGGGCGGACTGCTGGTCCTGACTGTTCTTTTTGGCCATCTCGGCGAAATTGCCGGGGGTTACTCTCGCGCGGATCGAATCCGCTTTTTTCTTTACGGCGGCTTTCTGCGCGTCGTTCATTCCCTGGGTGAACAGCAAAATGTGGCTCGCGCCCAGGATGTCTCCGGAGGCCCATTGGTTGTTTGCGGCCGTAGTATCCTCGATGCCCCAGCCCTTCGAGACTATATCGTACCATTTGCGGGCTTTCAGATTCGCGATCGCCGGCCACATCGCCTCGTCGATCATCTTGGGATCGCTCAGCGAGTCGTTGTGCGCCGCCGCGACGCCGAGTAGCTGATAGTCCACCCACACATTAGCGATGGATTTGGCGATGTCTTTCCGGATCGGGGCGCGCGACTGGCCGAGGAGTGAACCGAGGCGCGTTACCGACAGCTCGTCACTGCCTGCTTTTGCGACCCAGTCGGTATGCGCGTTCAGCGCGTCTTTGAGGCCCGAGCAAGCCGAAAGTGTAACAGCCGCCGCGGCGGCGATAGCGAAAGTGCGTTTCATTTTTCCGTGTTGCGGGTTAACTGTCAGGTGGGACGCAGCGTCGTTAGGGCGCGGACAAGTCCATCGAGCATCTCAGCTCCTCCAAGTCGGGTGAGCTTGAGGGAAAGCGGATGCGCGCGACGCACTTCCGCCTGAAACTGTACCTCGTGGAACGCCGCCGAGATCCCCTTCATCCGGGGCACTGCGTGCTCGCGAAATGTAATGCGCGCCTCGTTCCCGCGCACCAGCACCGACTCGATGTCCGACGCGCCACCGAGCACCCGAAGAATCGCCGTCGCGAAGAACGCACGCGCAGGCTCTGGGAGCACCCCGAACCGGTCACGCACCTCTTCGCGAAGCGCTTCGATCTCCCCTATGTCGGTCATGTGGGTCAGTCGACGATAGACATCGAGCTTGGCGTCCTGCGACGTTATGTAATCGTCCGGGAGGTACGAGGGGACGTCCAGCGAGATGTCGGCGGGCTGCAGCCTGGGGGCATCGTCCCCGCGCATCACACGCTTGACCGTCTCGTCCAGCATCCGGAGATACATGTCGAAACCCACCGCGTGGACAAACCCGGATTGCTCGGGGCCAAGAAGATTTCCGGCCCCGCGCAGCTCCAGGTCTTTGAGCGCGATCTGGTATCCGGCGCCGAGCTGGGTGTGGTGCTCGAGAATCGTGAGGCGACGGTTCGCGTCCTCATCGATGGAGTCGGGGACGAGCAAGTAACAGCTTGCGCGACGATGGGAGCGACCGACGCGACCGCGGAGCTGATAAAGCTGGGCAAGTCCGAACGTATCCGCGCGGTTCACGAACATCGTGTTCGCGTTGGGCACGTCGAGGCCCGACTCCACGATCATCGTCGACACCAGGACATCGATCTCGCCGTCAACGAACCTGCGCATGACGTCCTCGAGCTCGCGCTCGCGCATTTGGCCGTGGCCTACCCCAATGCGGGCGCGCGGAACGACTCGCCGAATGTGATCGGCGATACCTTCGATGGTCTCGATCCTGTTATGGACGAAGAAGACCTGGCCGCCGCGATCGAGCTCGCGCGAGATGCCTTCGTCGATCAACCCATCATCCCAGGGCTCGACATAGGTGAGAACTGGGGACCGGTCGCGCGGGGGAGTCTGCATCAACGTCATGTCGCGAAGTCCGGCGAGCGAGAGATGCAGAGTGCGCGGAATCGGTGTCGCGGTAAGAGTCAGTACGTCGGTCTCCAGACGAAGGCGCTTGAGTCTTTCCTTGTGTTTGACACCGAAGCGGTGCTCCTCGTCAACGACGATGAGACCGAGCTCCGAGAATGCGACGTCGGGTGAAAGCAACCGGTGGGTGCCGATGACGATATCGACTTTCCCCGCCTTGAGATCGGCCAGCACCGCCGCCTGCTCCTTCGCGGTCTGGAAGCGGCTGAGGGACTGGATATTGATTGGGAAATCAGCGAGTCGCTCGCTAAAAGTTCGCGTGTGCTGGTCGGCGAGAATCGTCGTCGGAACCAGCACGACCACCTGGCGTCCGGATTGCACCGCCTTGAACGCGGCGCGAACGGCGATCTCCGTTTTCCCGTAACCAACGTCCCCAACGAGCAGCCTGTCCATTGGGCGAGGACGCTCCATGTCGCTCTTTACGTCGGTGGTCGCGGTGCGCTGGTCGGGCGTGTCCTCGAATAGAAATGAAGACTCGAGCTGGCGCTGCCACACTGTGTCGGGCAGATGCGGCGGGCGCGTCGCCACTTTCCGCCGCGCATAGAGGTCGAGCAGCTCGACGGTCATCTCCTGGATCGCAGCTCGCGTCTTATCGCGCTGCGATGCCCATCGCTTGCCGCCGAGCGAGTGGAGTCTGGGCGGAGGCGCGTCGGCGGTAATGTCGGCGGCGGATCGGTACCGCTCGATTTGGTCGATGCGGTAAAGCGGGACATTCAGCCGGTCCCCACCCTCGTACTCGATGACGGCAACTTCGACTGTACTCTCGCGCACGAACATCCGCTCGATGCCCCGGTAGATGCCGACACCGTGCTCGAGGTTCACCACGTAGTCACCGG
>CADDZN010000332.1 GCA_902812375.1 bacterium
AGGTACGGCTTGCCATCCTTGAGCGCCATCGTCGGCGTGAGCGTCACGCGTGGACGCTTGCCGGGCTCGATGACGTTGAATGGTCCGTCGCTCGGATCGGTGACGAAGCTCTGTGCGCGCTGACTGAGTCCGATCCCCGTCCGTCCCACGATCACGGCGGGCACCCATCCACCGCTCGGCGTCACGCTCACTACCCAACCTTCCTCGTCCGCGGCTTCGATCGACGTAGTGCCGGCGTGGAAGGAATCGATGAACGCAGAGTCGGTCAGCGAGCCACCCGTCGGCGGGGGCGTTGGGGCGGTCGGCGGCGGAGCGTCCTGCTGGCCACTCCGCGTCGAATCCTTCGGGACGAATTCGGCGATGTTCCATCTCGCCAGCAATGATGCGAACGGATTCGTCGCCGACTGATAGGGATACGGATCGCCGGGCTTGATCGAAGGATCGTTTCTGGTCCAGTTGATCTGCGCGTAGCGTGATTTCGCGTACGCCTTGGACAACAGTCCTGCGACTGGTTCCTCCGGTGGGAAATACGGATCGCCGTAATAGAAATCGCGATCGGCGAACGCCAGGCTCATCGTCTGATAGATGAGATGCACGTACCTGGGCGAGTTGTAGCCCATACTCTTCACATCGGTATTCTCCAGGATGTTGAGCGCCTCGAGCATCGCCGGCCCCTGCTGCCAGATCGGAAGCTTGTAGACCTCGATGCCTTTGTAGTTCACGTGCAGCGGTTCTTCGATCCGCACTTTCCAGTTGGCGAGATCCTGCAGAGTGATCAGCCCGCCATCTTCGTGTACGCCGCGCACCAGCTCGCGCGCGATGTCACCCTTGTAGAACCGGTCGTACGCGGCGTAGATCGCCTGCTTCCTCGTCTTCCCAGCCTTGAGCGCCTGCTGCTCGGCGTCCACCAGCTTTCGCCAGGTTGCGGCGAGATCTTTCTGGACGAACACTTCGCCGGGCTCCGGTGCCTCCCGGGTATTCCCTGCGTGGGTGAGCATGATCTGCGGGGAATACTTCCACTGCTTGATCCAGCTCTTGTTGCGCTCGATGGTGTTCGCGAGCTGCGCTTCGATCGGAAATCCATCGGCCATCTGGATCGCCGGCGCCAACACTTGTGCCAGCGACAATTTCCCGTACTCGGCGAGCATTGTCAGCAAACCGCCGACGGTGCCAGGAGTAACCGCTGCGAGCGGACCGTACTCGGGTGGATACTTGTAGCTCTTGCCGCGGTAGAATTCTTTCGTCGCGCCGGTTGGCGCGACGCCGAGCGCATCGATGCCGATCACTTTGCGAGTGTGCGGATTGTAGATGAGCGCTTGCGTCTCGCCACCGCAGGAGAGCGTGTCCCACATCGTGCAACCGGCGGCGAGCATCGCGGCCGCGGCATCGACTGCATTCCCACCCTTGGCGAAGATCTGCGCGCCGGCGGTGGCCGAGAGCGGTTTGCCCGTAATTGCGAGCCAGTGACGGGCATGAAGCGGAGGCTTCTCAGTAGGCCCCGTGCGTGGATCGGCGTACTGCCGAGCATCTCCCGACCTGCTCGGTCGCTGCGCTTGAAGCGGCGCCGCGGTGAACAACAGGATCAATGCGAAGAGTCGTGGGCGGACGTGAGTCGACATACGTTTTCCTGCTTGGGTAAAAGCGGGATGCAAATCTTCCGAGGATATTATGGAATGTGCGACGGGGGAAGCGCTGCAGGCAGTAGCTCGCGCCCACCAGAACGCGATATCGGAGGACAAGTTGCCATGCGCGGGAATCAATAGGCTTCTTTTCGATACTGGGCGGAAGATGGTCCTCTGATCCTTCCCTTGCTACAACGTTTGATATGCTGCGACCGCTTCGCAAGATAAGAAGCAACGTGTCTTAAGCTCCCAGAGTTTTAAATTGGGCGTTCGTAACGAGTTACTGAGACGGAGTCGGCGTCGCTCCTGTGCTTATGTCGCGTTCGGGTTGCAGTGTTTGCGTTTTCTCCGCGGTATAAGAAGCCAGTACAATTACCAGTTAGACCGACAACACGGAGGCGGTATGAGAGAACAAAAGGCATTCGACACAGGAGTAGCGGCCGGCTTCTTTCTCGCGCTCGCCGCATGGGCTGGTAATTGGCTCATTACTCCGATGAGTCATCCCGATGTAACACCACTTCGGCACACACTCGTGGTCGCGCAGGCGGTGATCTGCCTCGCCATCGCTCTTTTTCTATTTCTGAAGAAGCGGCCCCGGGCTTCTTCGGCGCCTGCGGTCTAACGAATGTTGCAGCAGACGAGCGCTCGCTTTAAGGAATTAGATATGATTGGAGCTAGAACAGAATCGCTCGCAGCTGAACTTGGGCGTTAGATGGCAACTACGCACTCGCGCGCAGGCAGGTTATGAGCAATATGGCATGACGCCAAATGACGAGATCGTTCACGCGTATATGTTTCGCGGCGCACGGCTTTGGCTGTTGCTGCGAGTATTGCTTACGGTTTTTTTCCTACTTGGCGGAACTCCCTCGATCCGCGTGCCCCTGGCTGTACTGATCGCGATAATCCTCTTGAGCGTGTTGCTCAGTTTTCTCGACACATACCGATATCGCGAAGGAGTTTTACTTGGAAATCTCGGGCTCCGGCCCGCAATCCTTGGAATTCTATTCTTTATCCCGGCTGCGATTGGCGAAAGCGCTTTTCGAATTGGCTCAGCCCTGTTTCAATGAGAGAGATTCTCACGGCGGAGTGTGTTGGAAAGTCCTTTGCGGGGCGTCGCGTTCTGACGTCAGCAACGCTCCGAGCCGTTCGAGGAGAGCTACGAGTCCTCTTTGGCTTGAATGGGAGCGGTAAATCGACTTTGCTCAAAATTGCGGCAGGATGGTTAGAGCCCGACAATGGTTCGGTTCACTTTGCCGGGCACGCGTATCTGTCAGTTCGTCTCACGGAATTAGCCGCTCAAGGCCTTTTATACTTGCCGGATCACGACCTTTTGTCGAACGCATTCACAGTCAGGCGCCAACTTGAAATGATCCGCCTCCAGTTCAATGGATGCAACGTCGTGGAATCAGCGGACCGCCTCGGAATCTCCCAGCATTTGGAAAAGCGTCCCCATGAATTGTCCGGGGGAGAGCGACGACGGGCCGAGCTTGCTGCAATTTTCGTTAGGCGACCTCTTTGCGTGCTTGCAGACGAACCGTACCGAGGCGTAGCACCAAAGGATGCTCAGGATTTGACTAGTACATTTGCTAGTCTTGCGGCCGACGGAGTGGCGGTTGTAATCACAGGTCATGAAGTTCCAACGCTTCTTGCCGCAGCGGATCACGTAAGCTGGTGCACCAGCGGAACAACCTACGAGCTTGGTCCACCAGTCGTCGCTACACACCACCCCATGTTTCGACGCGAGTATCTCGGAACGTGGGCTAGGCCAATTGCCATCTAACAAACGTTGCTGCTGACGCGGTGCTGGGACTTAAACGGTATTGCGCTCACCGCCATCGCCACCAAGCATTAGGTAGTGCGGTCCGATAACCGCGCAGCAGAACTTGAACGTTAGATGGACATGAGTATCGTTATGGCGCATACCTACGGTTTCCGTTATAATACATACCGTGATACGCTCCTTTGCGGACGCGGCCTCCGAAACCCTATTCAATGGTATCGATAGCCGTCGAGCGAGGGCAGCTTGTCCCATCGAGCTCTGGCCAGTAGTCCGTCGGAAGCTGACCCAGCTCAATCGTGTCAGGGATTTGCGAGAGCTCGCTGTTCCACCGGGAAACCGATTGGAGCGTCTTAAGGG
>CADDZN010000333.1 GCA_902812375.1 bacterium
GACGCTGATGACGTGATTCTCACGCAAAAGCTGAGTTCCCCGAAAATCGTCGACGCACGTAGGTCTTCGACAACAATTGCGTGACCTGTCCGAAGAGCGTAGCCCGCCTGAGATGAATCCTGCGCGTGGTCGATCACCCGGCCCATCACGTCGGCGGCCCAACCGGTTGCGGCGCGCACCACGAGAGTGTCCCTGGACGGATCGTGCTGGAGCACTCTTGCGAGCTCCACCTCCAGAACTTGCCGTGCGACCTCCAATGCATCCGTAAGTACTGAATCGAGGTCCGCCGCCTCAAGCGCCCTCCGACGAAAACCAACGACGGCGGCACGACGCGCGCGGCGCATCCCGAGCCAAGCTGCTTTTTCACGCTCGAAAGAGGTGGTGGCGGAACTCACCGCTGCTTTGACGCTTGGCTGAACGGATGCTTTCTGCGCGGGCACAATACTCCTCGTGGGCATGGTTGAACGACCAGGGTTTGTTCGCCCGTTTCCTCGAACCAAAGCCCTTGACGTTGAACAGCGGTTCAATATACTCCTTATTGAACGCCGGGTCAATATTCAGACATGGTTGAGCTAGCTGCATTTCGCGTAACAGCCCGGATGCATTCAGACCGTATTCGTCGCTCGTTTCGCCAGCGGCGGCTCGGGAAACCTCTTTCACGACAACGGTGCAATTGACACCGACCTCGGCCGCCAGTTATTTGGCAGTCAATGACACCGCGATTCGTCGGTGATCAACCAGCGGCGACTGCCCGCGCACGCAGTCGACGAGCAGCTTTACTTCGATGCCATCGAGTTTTGGAAAGTGGCCCTTGACGCGGGAGTTCAGGTTTCACCCGCTTTATTTGACGACGCACGCCGATCACGCGATGAAGTGCCACCGCTGGCCAAGTTGCTCCGGGAAGGAGGAATCTTTCACGATGTCGGGGGCAAAACCAAGCATCAGATTCTGGCCGCTTTTGTTGAGCGGCTCCCGCTCCCGACAGAACAGGACCGTCACCTCCTGCTTGACGCTCTCGAGGCGCGAGAGGCGCTCGGGTCAACGGGCATCGGCGACGGCATTGCCATTCCACACGCGCGACATCCGATCGCCCTCCACGTTGATAGACCATTCCTAACGCTCTGCCTTCTCCGCACGCCAGTCGAATACGAAGCAATGGACGGTAAACCGGTGCATGCTTTATTGTTGGTAGTCAGCCCAACTGTCCCGCTGCATCTGCGAATACTGGCGCGTGTCGGTTTTGTGCTGCGCGACAGCATGCTGCGCGAAATGCTTGGAGACGGTAGGGATGCCAACACAATCCTCGATCGTATTGACTTCATCGAGGCCTCGCGCAGCCGGAGATCCATCCGCCCCTGATGGTCTTGCGGGGCTGCACCTCAGTGGGCAACTGAAGAGCAAACAGCGACATTTCGGTCGATCCTCACAGTCTTTCCATTTTCATCCGCATGAAACTGACACTCTGGCAGACGGCAGCCTATCTGGGACTAGATGAGACTACCGTGCGGGGTTGGACTAAATCGCGAGACCTCCCGGCGCACGTAACCGGCGACACCTTGTATTTCAACGCATCGGAGTTGTGGGCTTGGGCCGTTGACAAGGGCGTTTCGCTCTCGGACGGTGCACCAGACGCTGCGGAAATTCCACCTCTGTCGGCCCTTCTCACGGAAGACGGAGTAGTCTACGATGTGGAGGGGGAGACCAAGCATGAAGTCCTCGCGAAATTGATCGGGCGGCTACCGGTGGCCGACAAGGAGCGCGACCTCCTTCTGGAGTTTGTGGAAGCACGGGAAGCTCTTACCTCCACCGCCATCGGCGGCGGAATTGCCATACCTCACGTGCGGAAGTGGTCGCTTATGCTACACCCGCCACGCCCATTTCTGGGCCTTTGTCTTTTGCGTCGGCCAATTGACTTCGGAGCCATCGACGGCAAACCTGTCCACGCTCTTTTCCTTGTGGTAAGTCCGAACGTTGCAATGCATCTGCATGTTCTCGCACGTTTAGGTTTAGTGCTCCGCGATTCCGTGCTCCGAGAAATGCTGGCTGCTCGAGCGAGCGCCGCTCTGAT
Organism: bacterium; assembly: GCA_902812375.1. Lineage (GTDB taxonomy): Bacteria > Gemmatimonadota > Gemmatimonadetes > Gemmatimonadales > Gemmatimonadaceae > UBA4720. Next base: position 2,069 of record CADDZN010000333.1, read on the forward strand.
CCTGGAGCGGGTGAAGGCAGTCGAACGGCGTGACCCTATCGAGAGCCATACAGGGTAAGACAAGCAGCTGCGTAGTCACGGCTGCTCGTCCCAACCGCTGGCAAAGCAGCGGCGCGCGATATATGTTCATCATTGAACGATTGGTCAATAACAAGGCTGACGAATGCCAGGACAAAAAGCCTCCGAAGGCGCCCGACAGATCCAAATCCTCAAGGCGGCCTTTGAAGTTGCATCCCGCAAGGGACTGGATGCCTTGACCGTGAGACTTGTCGCACGCCGCGCCAAGCTGAGCGCAGGGCTGGTGCTATTTCATTTCAAAACGAAGGACCAGCTGATAATTGCGCTGCTCGACTACGTGTTACGTACGACTACAGTGCTTTATATCACCGATGATATTTCCGACATCGCTGACCCGCTCGACCGCCTGCTTGCACTACTGCGAAAGGAAATGAATCGCCTGGCGAGCGAGCCGCGGCTAATCAGATTGTTTTTTGATTTCTGGTCAAAGGGGTTCACTCACCCGCTTATCAGAACCAAAATGCAGGCGGAGTTGGACCGCTACCGGGAAGCCTTTCGTCCGATTGCGCATGACGTCTTGCGTGCGGAGCCAGAACGGTTTGCCGGCGTTACGCCTGAGGGCCTATCGGCGGTGGCGGTCAGTTTCATCAAGGGGTGCGCGGTCCAGTCCATGATTGATCCTGAAAATTTTGACATTGACGAGTATCTGGCCGCGACAAACGGTCTCCTCGGTCAGCTCGCGTCACAGCCAGTATAGCAAGCGAAAGGGCTTGCCGACGACGGCCGAAATTGTGACGAAGGGGTCGACGCAGTTGTAGCTGCGATGCTAACCTCGTGGCGTGATGTTGTCACCGCGCAGGAGCCGTGGAGAGACTTCCCCGTCGACGACCAGTACGGTGAGCTTCGCTCGGTCGTCATTAGCCTTGTGCGTTACGTTCGCGCACCGCGATCGAAGGCCACTGAGGAGGCGCTACGCGTGGCGTCGGCGATTCACGGGCGGTACCGCTTTCTGCAGGGTTGTGACGAAACCATCGCTCGCACAGACGTGGAGTTCTTAGCGCCTGCAGCGATTCTTTTGCTGGCTCCAGGCTTCCGAGCGAGAGAAAATCTCGCCCCTACCAGGGACGCTGTCGATCAGAGCATACGCGTGGCGCTCGAAGGTGTCGCGCGTGGCTACAACGACCGGGGTGAGGCGGCTCGGCCTTAGGTCATAGCGACCACATTGCAAGCGCGAGAGTTTTAGCGCGCGCGATAAGGAAGCAGAGTCAAAGCATGTACGGAATGTCCGACCCACTCGTCGGGTACGAGTAGAGGGCATGCGATAAATCTTTTGCGCTGAGCTGGTGACGGATAGCCAATGCGAACACGTTGATCACTTCCTCGGCGTTCGGTCCCAGCAAATGAGCGCCGAGCAGTCGGCCCGTCTTCTCGTCCGCGATTGTCTTGTACATCGCCGCTTTCTCTGACACCCTTCGATTCGAGAACCAATCGCCGGTGTCTGCGCATTTGATCTGTACTCCTTCACCTCTCTTTCGTGCTTCTCCCTCGGTCAATCCGACGCCGGCAAGCGCAGGCGTTGTGAAGACCACGCTCGGTATGGCGCGGTAGTCCGGACTCTTGTTATTGCCGTGCAGAAGATTCGAGGCGATGATCGCGCTCTGGTGCGCGG
>CADDZN010000334.1 GCA_902812375.1 bacterium
CCCTTGCACACACGAACGACTTTCAGCTTCCCTTTTCGTGGGGCGCCACCCTGTCCGCGCTCTTCGGCAGCACCGACGACTTCGATTATCTCGACCGCACGAGCGCCACTGCATTCGTCACCCGCGTGTTAGGCGCTAAAGGACGATCGTCGTTTAGACTGGAGGCCGGGCCCGCGCGTGACGCTGCCGTGCAGCAGAACATTTCGCGCGGTTTATTCGTCGCGACTGGGAGCGGATTCCGTCCGAATCGGGGGATTCGGGAAGGGAATTATTTCCGGACCGCCGCCTCGCTTGACGTGAACCCCGACGTCAGTGGGTTGTTCGTGGATCGTGGTGTCGGTATGCGAGTGCAGTACGAGCGGGCCGATGGCGGACTTCGCTGGCAGCGCCTCGAGGTCCGTACGGCGGCGCGCCACGAGATTGGCCCATTTCAACTTTACGCGCGAGGCGACGCTGGCACTCTAATCGGCGGTGCGGTCCCGCAAGCCTTGTTCGAGATTGGCGGCGCTGAAGGACTCACGGCATACGGTTACAAGGAGTTCGCGGGAGATCGCGCCGCACTTGGCCGAGCTGTGATCGGTTACACCTTTCCATTTCTGCGTGCGCCGATGCACCTGCCCAGCCGATTGATAGTGCCGGGAATTGCCCCTGGAATTGCCGCGGGAATTCATGCGGGCTGGACAGATATTTCGAGCGCCGCGGCTCAGCAGGCGCTGCTCGAGCTTGGAACGAGAACGGATTCAGTGACGGGTTTGATCGTGCCGATCTCCCGTGAGACAGGGGGCGTTCGAGCATCGGCCGAATTCCTGTTGACCTTCTTTGATGGCGCACTCTCGGCCGGAGTAACTCGCGTGATCGACACGCGCGGCCCGTGGAAGTTTACGGCGCGGATGGGCCAAGGCTTCTGAGTAATGGCACCCAACTTGTACCGGGTAACCACGAAACCTTACAAGAGGACTACATTATGACGACAAAAACATCACCACGAGCCGTAGTTGGGCTCTTACTCGCGGGTTCGGTGGTGCTCGCTGGGTGCGCGGGAATGAGTCAGAAGCAGCGCGGTGCCGTAATTGGAGCGACAACCGGTGCCGCGGTTGGTGGAGTGATTGGGAATCAAACCGGATCAACTGCTCGCGGCGCGATTATCGGAGCGGTCGTTGGTGGTGCGGCCGGCGCGATTATCGGCCACCAGATGGATCAGCAGGCAAAGGAGCTCGAGCAGAACATTCCGGGTGCGACGATCGAGAGGGTGGGAGAGGGAATTGAGGTCACGTTCGCTTCAGGCATTCTTTTCCCGTTCAACTCGACGGAGATATTGCCGGCCGGACGTACAAACCTTCAGGAGCTGGCCAACAGCCTTCAGAAGTATCCGAACTCTGATATCCTGATCGTTGGTCACACGGACAGCGTGGGCACCGAGGCGTACAATATGGATCTGTCGCAGCGCAGAGCGCAGGCGGCGGCTGCCTATTTACAGTCGCTCGGGGTGCCAGCAGCGAGACTCCGAACCTCTGGGAGGGGTGAGACGGAACCCGTTGCGCCCAACGACACCGAAGAGGGGAGGGCGCGAAATCGTCGAGTGGAGATCGCGATTTACGCGAGCGAGGCGTACCGGAACCAGGTGAAGAGCGGGAGCCAGTGAGCGACTTTGGGATATAGAAAAGGACGGGCATCGCCCGTCCTTTTTTGTTTACGCGCCCGGAGAGACTCGAACTCCCAACCTTCTGATCCGTAGTCAGATGCTCTATCCAATTGAGCTACGGGCGCAACTGCGGACTGCGGACAGCTTTCGACTTACTGCGAACTGCGGACTAAAGTGGGTATTTCACTCCTACAGATCGCGTGGATGGGCGGTACAAGACTCGAACTTGTGACCTCCACGATGTCAACGTGGCGCTCTAACCAACTGAGCTAACCGCCCCCTCATCGCGTCAGAGCGGGAAACGGGACTCGAACCCGCGACCCCAACCTTGGCAAGGTTGTGCTCTACCAACTGAGCTATTCCCGCGAAAAAACAAACAGCCGTTCTCAGCCAACCACTAGCCATGGAGGTGAGGGGAATCGAACCCCTGACCTCTTGAATGCCATTCAAGCGCTCTCCCAACTGAGCTACACCCCCGGCATTTCCAGCGGGTGCTGACGCAATCCGCAGGAACCGCGAAGGATATCCAAGGGTAGTATCGAAGTCAAGAAAATCACTCTGGCATAAATGGCAGCGGCCGGTATCTTGCAGCGCTTCGACACCACGAATTTTTGATTACCCGTCAGCGCAGATGGTTTCGCGCTTCAAGGTTGTCGAAGCAACACTAATTCGCTCGCATTGCTGGCCTGAAAGGCTGCATTCGCAAATAAGACTTTTCACGCAGGATCCAAGAGGTGTGCACCAATGGCTGAAGTAAAGCGTCGCCGCAAAGCGGCTGTCGCCGGAATCGCTCCGAACGAGCCCGAAAGGGACATTCTCGATCAGTACCTTTATGAGGTCAGCACTTATCCGCTGCTCAAAGGTACCGAGGAAATCGAGGTTGCCCGCCGGATTCGCGCCGGTGATCCAGACGCTCTCCAGGAGCTCGTGCAGCGCAACCTGCGCTTCGTGATCTCAGTTGCAAAAAAATATCAGAACCGCGGCATGCCTCTCATCGATCTGATCGGAGAAGGCAACGTCGGTCTACTCACCGCTGCACGGAAGTTCGATCCAGATCAGGGCGTGAAATTCATCTCCTACGCAGTGTGGTGGATTCGCCAGGCAATTCTCTCGTCGCTCGCGCGTCAGGGCCGTACGGTTCGCGTGCCGCTCAATCGCACTGCCGATCTCTCGCGCATCATCAAGGCGTCGGAGATTCTGCGCCAGAAGATGCGGCGTGAGCCAACTCCCGAGGAGCTCTCGCAGCTCACCGGGCTGTCGGTCGATGTCGTGCAGTCGCTCGCTGCTCTGAACACCGGTGACGTGCGTCTCGACGCGCCGATGGATCCGGAAGGCGACCGCTCGCTCATCGAGCGCTTCGTCGCAGACGAGATGCCCGACACCGAAGAGGAAGCAATGAATCGTTTCCTCAACGACGAGATCGAGACCGCGCTCTCCACTTTGCCTCCTCGTGATGCAAAGGTTCTGCGTCTGTACTTTGGACTCGAGGGCGGGCGCGAGCACACCCTCGAAGAGATCGGCTCCCTGCTCGGCGTCACCCGCGAGCGAGTGCGTCAGCTTCGCGATCGTGCGCTCAAGCGCCTCCGTGAAGGCGATGTCGGACGGGCACTGGGGTCGTTCGCGGCGTAGTTCGTCGAGATACAGCTATCTTATAGAAGGGACGGGCGAAGAACCCGTCCCTTTCTTTTTGTCTCGACGCTGTCCGATGCTTCTTAACTGCTGCAAGATCAAGATCTGACTACCGGCGGCTGGCTAACTGCAAAGTCAAAATATGACTACCGGCCGGGGGCTCACAGCGTGCCGGCCCAGGGCTGCGCGCGGGCTGTCCCTCTGTGCTCAGGAGCGGAAGGGGAATGGGGGAACTTTCCTTTGTGCATGTGCGGCAAGACTGTATCGCGCTCTACCCGATGTGCATTCTCCTTGCTTTCCCTTGCCCCCTTTGCCAATGCGCGCGCAGGAACAGCCAGCGCGGAGCCACCGGCCGGCACGCCATCAGCCCTCGGCCGGTAGTTTTTATTTTGCAGTTAAAGCCCGCCGCCGGTAGCCATATTTTGATCTTCAGTTTAGCCGGTGGCTCCGAGCTGGCTGTTCCTGTGCGCGCATTGGC
>CADDZN010000335.1 GCA_902812375.1 bacterium
ACCGCGTAGAGGATAAGCGAATCCAATCCTATTTCCTCGGCGGCAAGTACCCCGAAGTGCAGGAGGCCGCACAGGTCGCGATCGCGATGGAGAAGTATCCGCTGAAGACTCCGGTGCTCCTGGAAGACATTGTGGAGTTGACCGGAATTCCTTCGCGCAAAGCGAAGATTGTCTTTGCGCTGCTCAAGAGACACGGTCTCGTGCGCGAGCACCGCGGCGGCAAATGGGAGAGGCTCGGCAAAAATCTATGTGCGGTGGACCTGAGCGCTGATCTGCAGGACTATGAGGAACGTCGCGCGATGGATCAGGAGAAGCTTCGAACGATGATCCAGTTCTGCCAGACCACCCAGTGCCGAACGCGTTACATACTCGAGCACTTCGGCGAGGCGGTCGATCCCGAATGGAGATGCGGGAACTGTGACGCGTGCGATTCTATGGATTTAGTATTTGCCAAGGGGGCATAACCCGTATCTCGGCGTTTGAATAGCGTTGCAGCCGGAGCCAGTAGCCTCCCTTTGAGGGAAACTACAAAGGCAAGACTACCTGTTGTGGGCCAAACGCAAGACTACCTGTTGTGGGTTGGTGTTCCCTGTGGCCGGTTGCGCGTTTCTGCGCGGGAGCGTGTGGGGTTCTCTCAATAGAGAAATGAAGAGCTGAACGGCTCGAGCGCTTAGCGCTCTCTGCTGCCCGCTTCAGTATTAGGGATGCCAGATACTGGGCCAGCCTCGACGCCGAGATGTGAGAGTTGCAGTTTCCCCGCCCCGCCCGTCAGTAGACGTGCTCTCCCCGCATCAATGACGATGAAAAACAGCCTGGCCGTAAAGATCCTGCGTGGATCGTTCTTCCTCCTGCTCGCGCTCGTCGCTTCGTTTGTGCCGCGCCTGCTCGGGCTTCCCCAGAGTAGTCAAGACGCGGCCGACGTCGCGACAATCCTCGCGCTGTTCATGCAGGGAGTGATCTGGGCCAACATCATCATCGGTTACTACCTCGAGCGCCAGATCCGGCGCTACGCGACCGATGGCAGCAGCATCACTACCTTCAAGGCACTTGGCGCCGTCGCGCGCCTCACGATCTGGATGGTGCTCGGCCTCGCGGCGCTGTCAGCGCTCAAGATCGAAATCAAGCCGCTCCTCACCACGCTCGGCATCGGCGGCTTGGCGGTCGCGCTGGCCGTACAGAACATCCTCAGCGATCTATTCGCCGCAATCGCGATCGTCGTCGACAAGCCCTTCGTCGTCGGCGACGCAATATCGGTAGACAACTACCGCGGAAAGGTAGAGAACATCGGGCTCAAGACGACCCGCGTGCGCAGCGAGTCCGGTGAGCAAATCATTTTCTCCAACGGAGAGCTGCTCAAGAGCAAGATCAGGAATTACTCCCGCTAGGTCAGACCAGCCGCGCTTCGAGCTGCAGATCGACGTTCCCCTTGAGGGCCTTCGATACAGGGCAACCTTCCTTGGTTTCGTTGGCGATCTGATCGAACTTGTTCTTATCGATGTTCGGCACGCTGGCCTGAACATTCAGTTTCATCGTGGTAATTCCAAAACCACCAGGCACGGGCTGAATGGTACATGCCGCCGTCGTATCGACCCGGGTTGCCGGTGTCCCGTTCTTCTCCAGGCCGGCGCTCAGCGCCATGCTGAAGCACGCAGCTTCAGCCGCCGCAAGTAACTCTTCGGGATTCGATCCGGCGCCACTCTCGAAACGGGAGCTGAAGTTGAACTGTCCGGCAATCGCGCCGCTCTCGCCCTTGAAAGTTCCTTTTCCATTCTTCAGCCCGCCTTCCCACGTCGCGTTTGCTTTTCTCGTTGGCATCTTGCTCTCCAAAGCGTTCTGGTAATCAATTCGCGAAAGGTAATTACATTCCGCCTATGGAGAACGCTCCCGCTCAGACGGGCATTCCTCCGTCCATCGAGCGTGTTCTGAAACTCTTCCGCTCGATGGGCCGGGAGGAGAAGATGCAGGCGCTCGTACAGTACTCGAAGAAGCTGGAGCCGCTTCCCGAGCGCTTCAAGGATCTCGATCGCGGGAGCTTCACGGTGCCCGAGTGCCAGACTCGCGTCGACATTATTCCCGAGGTACGCGACGGCCGGATGTATTTCTATGCTGACCTCAACACGCGGCAGTCGCCAACTATTGCCGCTGTGCTCGCCATAATCTTCGGAGCGGTGAACGGTCAGCCGCCCGCAACGACTCTCGCTATACCATCGGACTTTGTCGCGACTTTGATGGAAAGCATTGGTCTCGCCGCCCGCGAGGTCGGGCTTAACGCGATGATCACTCGCCTCAAGCGATACGCGCGCGAAGCGGAAGCGCAGCGCACAACGTAACTTCTGGCCATGAGTGCCGCAGACCGCTGTGCGTTGAGCTTTGCAGCGCTTCTCGAGCTCACATCCACGGAGCATCATCTCTGGCGCGACTGGTTTACTGAACGTCCCGCGGCGTGGGCGGTTCCTTTCGGAACTGGCCGCATGGCTACGATCGGCGGCGTTGTGCAGCACATCTTCGCCGTCGAAATGCGTTACGTGCAGCGCTTGATTGACGAGCAGGTGACGGACTGGGATGATTTTGCCCAGACGTCGATCGAGGATGTTTTCGAGCTGGGTGACGACGCGCGTGGCAGATTTGTGCAGTTTCTGACGTCCGCGCCCGCAACAGAGCTAGAGCGGATGCTCAGCTTTCAAACGTTGTCGGCCGGGCTCGTGACGGCCAGTAAGCACAAAATCGCCTCGAACATCTTTCTGCACGGTATCCGGCATTGGGCCCAGATCGCGACCGTCCTTCGCCAGCACGGTTTCGCGGATCAATGGGGACACGACATGCTCTTGAGCGCTGTCGATATGTAAAAGTGCCCGCGGCAACGTCCCCAAAACGCGCATAACTGATCAAAGGAAAAATTAAATCCGACTACGCCTCAGTTCGGAACGCCTCTTGAAATACTGAGCTCTGAACCATCAGAAGCTCATCAGGAGGTTATCATGCAGTCCTCATCACTCGCTAAGCGCGGGCGAACGTTGTCGAGCATCGCGCTCGCGTTCCTCGCTGTCTCAACTGCTTCCGCTCAATCGCGCATCATTCTCCCAGCGGGCACCGTCATCATCGTGCGCACTAACACCCCACTCCAGTCCGCGACCGCGAGAGCTGGCCAAACGTTCGACACCAATGTCGAAGAAGCTGTGGGTGTCGACGAATACACGGCCATCCCGGCTGGCAGCAGCATTCGCGGACATGTCACGCTTGCCACTCCGGCCACGCGCCAGCAATCCGGAGTCATCGAGGTCACCTTCGATCGTCTCACGCTTCCCAATGGCACGAGCTTCCCTATCGTCGGCAAGCTCACCAGCACAGACTCCGCCGAGCGACGCCAGATCGAGAGTGATCCAAATGCGCGCGTAGTTCTCGTTGGTGAACGCGGCGGAATCGGCGCCGCGATCGCTGGCGCAGGCTCGGGAAGAAGCACCAACAATATTTTCGCTGCACTGGGCAACCTTCTCTCCGAGGGACGCGACGTTAGCGTTCCGGCGGGAACCCCACTCGCTGTGCAGCTCGAGCGGTCCGTGACACTGAGAGCCGGCGGAAGACTCCGCGGTGCCGAAGCTTCAACGATCTACACTGCGGCCGAGCGAGTGCGCGATGCGCAGCAGGCGCTTGCGAGGCTGAACTACTATCGCGGATCGATGAATGGTCAGCTCGACGATGCCACGCGACGCGCCCTCTTCGAGTTTCAGGT